>DASSZK010000091.1:0-3699 GCA_035702845.1 Acidimicrobiales bacterium | reverse complement strand
GGTCACGCCGATGCCGCTGCGGGGGACGACGAACCCACCGCCGAGCGTGTACCCCCAGATGGCGTTGTCGGTGTAGGTGGCAGACGGGGCGAGCTTGCCGTGATCAACCAAGAGCACGACGTTTTGCAGCACGGAGACCACCGAGGGGCTCATGGAAACCTGTGACCCCCAGGAGCCAATGGCCACACGCCCGTCTTTGTACACCACCAAAGAAGCTGCCCCGTTGACGAGGGGCACGCCCTGTTTGCCTTCGAGGTATATGCCACCCCGGGCGTCTTGGAAGCGGAAGCCGCCGTTGAAGGCTGCGACCAGATATGGCAGCTCAGCCGGGGTTACATAGGGCGGATGGGACCAAGTGCCACCGGGTTCGGTGCTCCCGGGCACTAGCTGGATCTTGAGCAGCTTTGTGTCTACCCACACGGCCGAAGTGATCTGGCTCGTATAGATGTCATCGGCCCGGAACTGAGCCACGTACATCGCGGGGCGTCCCTTGACCAGAGGGCCCGTTGGCTGCCACTGACCTTCTCCGGGAAGGGCTGGGGACACTACGAGCGGTACGGGCTGGGGGGCCGGCAGTCCAGGGGGGGCCGTCGTGGTGGTCGTGGAACTCGTCGTGCTCGTCGTGCTGGCCGGAGATTTGGCCCGGGTCTGCGGTGACGTCGTCGTCGTGACCGGCGCCCCAACCACGCTCGGCACCTTGTTGAGGCCCTTCGGCCTGCCTCCGGCAGAAGGCGCCGTGGCCGAATAGTAGACCTCTTCGAATTTTTGGGCTACCAGGCCCATGTGGTTGGCCCGCAGGTAATCGGCCCACTTGGCGGCAAGGCTCTGGTTGCCGGGAGTGAGTGCTGCACCGATCAAGGTCCAAACGAAAATGGCCAGGACCAGCCCGGGGATCGCCAGCAGGTAGCGCCAACGCCGGCGCCTGGGCCGGGACGTTCTGATGGAATGGCGCTTCGTTGCCACGGTTCGTTCACCGCCGGTTGGTTTCACCGATATCTGTGCAGGTCGCTATGACAGTAGCCGGGGCTGCTCGAGGTCTGGGCCATCCTGGGCCCCATCCTCGGGGGGCATCCTTTCGCCGACGTGAAGTTCCCTAAACCGGCGGGCCCGTCAGAGGGTCGCCAGGAGGCCCTCCAGCTCGCCCTGTAGCGCACCGATGTCGAAGTGCTCCCTCGCTATGTCGAAGTTGCGGTCGAGCAGGTCGGCCTGCGGATCCGCGAGCCAAGCCGCAAGTGGCCCGGGAGCGCCGGCATCGAACCAGCGGAAGCCGAAGCGGGCGAGTTCCCGGCCGACCGGGTAAGCGCCCACCGCAACGGGCTTTCGGTGCACCGCGGCTTCCAGCGGGGGGTTACCGAAACCCTCCCAGCTCGACGGGAAGGCGACCACGTCGCAAGCGGCGTAGGCGTGCTCTGCCCCGGTCAAGTCCGCGACAGGACCGATGTGGCCTCGCACCACCCGGCAGGTGGAACCGGCCAACGCTTCTCGTTCGTCGTAACCCTCCTCCGCCTTTCCAAGCAGCCAGTACGTGGCTCCCAGGGAGCTAGCGAGGGCCGCCCCGAGCGGCGGGTTTTTGCGGGCGATGGCCCGTGTGGGCTGGAGTACCAGCCGGTCTTCGGGCCCCAGGTCCAACAGGCGCCGCACTCCCTCCCTGTCGCCGGGCTCGGGACGGGTGTTGAAGCGGTTGCGCATCACGCGGGCCGTTACGCCACGCGCCGCCAACTGAGACCGGGACAGTTCGGCGACGACTACGTGGCGCCAACCGGGCCATGCCGGCGGCACCCAGCCGGCCAAGTCGGCGTAGCGGGCGGGCTGCTGCCAGGGAAAGTCGAAGTGGCGAGCGATCACGGGGCGGTCTTTCAGGGCCTGTTCCAGGGCGCCCACAGCGGCCGGGTTGAGGGGTAGTGCGAAGACGTTTTCCGCCACCACCACATCCGCGTCCCGAAGAATGCCCAGAGCTTGGTCGAGGGTGGCCGTCCCGGCGCGGTCGTGGTTGTCGTGCCCGACGCGGCTGCCGGCGCCAAGTGCAGCGCACACCAGGTCGGCGCCACCCCCGCCGGCGACGGTCGTAACTTTGGCCCCCGCCTCAACCAGGGCCCGCTGCCACTTGGCCGACTCCACGGACACCCCGTCGGGGTGGCCCAGGCGGTAGGAGACGAAGGCGATGTGCAAGCCCCGGTTCACCGTTCGCAAATCTGTGTCACCGGCCTCGCTCGTCGCCCCACACTAGTACGTGCAGGCGCGTGGTTAAGGACCAACCCCGCTCGATAACTGGCGCGGCCAGGCGGCGGGACACAGCGACGATCGATCCTGGGCTCGTCCCCGCAGGCATTACATAAATAGGAGAGAGGTGCCCGAAGTCCCGCTGCACCTCGTCCAGGTCGTCCTCGTCCACGCAGACGAACTTCCACACTGCCTTGCCAGTAGCCGCCAGTGCCGATATCGCTCCCGGCCGGTAACGCTGCTTCCTGTCCACGCCCGAGTTGGCCAGTTTGGGGCTCACATTGAACCGGTTGACCAACCCGGCCACCTGCACGCTCGGGACGACGGTGCCGTTGGTTTCCACCTCGACTTCGGCACCGCCGTCGCGCAAGTAAACGGCCAGTTCCGCCAAGGCGCGCTGTTGCAAAAGGGGCTCGCCCCCGCTCACAACCACCAGGTCGACACCCAGGGCCAGGACCTGCTGCACGATGTCGGCCACGTCCGCTTTGTGCACCTCCCGCTCAGGTTCGTAGACGGTGCCGTTCTGGCCTGCCCAGTCCCAGGTGTACGGCGTGTCGCACGCCCACTTCGCTGCCCCCGGGCCGCCACAGGTGAGGTTGCAACGCGCCAAGCGGACGAAAGCGCAAAGCCTCCCCAAGCTGGCTCCTTCGCCCTGGAAGGTCGGCCCGAAGACTTCAGAAATAGCTAGCTCCACGGGCTCCCCGACATGGCGCTCATCTGCTCCGGGGCCGGTAACGGGCGACGCTTGTGGGCGTCTCCCAGATCTCTACTTCGTACAGGGAGGCGTTGCCTCGCCAGTGCCCCTCGACTAACGGTTCGAGACGCTCGAAGCACCACTTCGCCAGGTTCTCAGCCGTGGGTACCACCGGGAGGCAGATGACCCGCCACTGCTCGCCTGCGCCCAAGGCCGCGCCGTGCTCTGATGCCGCGTCCAAGGCCGCGCCGTGCTCCAATGCCCGGCGCATGGGCAGGTCGCCTTCGTAAACCATAAAAGAGTGGTCCAGGCGTTGGCTCACCTCGCTTGCCAACCACTCCTTCAGGTCGCCGAAATCGACGACCATCCCCTCGTCGGCGGCTCGCTCTGTCACCGGCCAACCGGTGCAGGTGGCCCTTACGACGTAGCGATGGCCGTGGGGGCTGCGGCATTTGGAGCCGTGCAGGGGCACCCTGTGCCCGGCGTCGAACTCCACCTGCTTGGAAACGTAAAACTCCTCGGGAAGACCGCTATTGCCCGCTGTCACTGGTCAGCAGTCACTCGTAGATTGTGGGGTCGGCAACGCCGGCCAACTCGAACGCTTCTTTGCGCTCTGTACATGTACCGCAGCGCCCGCAATGCTTTTCTCCTCCGACGTAGCAAGACCATGTCTGGTCCAAGGGGACGCCGAGGCGCTCGGCTGTCCTCACGATCCCGGCCTTGTCCATTGCTGAAAAGGGTGCCAGTACTTGGAAGTTCGAGTCGATGAAGCCCTCGTTGGCGAT
>DASSZK010000035.1:0-4961 GCA_035702845.1 Acidimicrobiales bacterium | reverse complement strand
AAGTGGCAACAGCGACCAACGCCACGACTACAACGACCGTCACCACTACCACTGCTACGACGACTTCGACTGCCACGACGACTTCGACCGCCCCGGCATCCGGGGGCGCCGGCGGAGGGGGACCAAGCGGTGGCGGTATTGGCGGCTCGACCGGCACCGGTACATCTACGAGCACAACTACAACGTCTGTGCAGCCATCTTCCACAACGTCGACAACATCAGTTACGACAACCTCCGCTGTAACTACGGCACCCGGGCCCGGCGGCGTCCCGGCAGGCACGTATAGAGCCATCGTCTCTACTAGCGTGGACGCGGCTGGCGCCCAGTTTGGGACTAAGGCCGGCGGCGCGTCGGTGTCAGTTTCGGTGCCATCCGGTGCATTGCCTTCCGGGACAGTTGTAACTATCGGGACCGTGGCCGCTCCGGCAGTCGTACGCAAGCGGGTGCCGTCGGGCCAGGTTTTCGTGACCTCGTTTTCGGTGACATGGGAAGCGCCGGACGGTTCTTCGCCTCCAGCATCCGTGCCAGTCACGATCACGATCACCGACCCGGCGATCAGGCCAGGCGACGTCATTTACATGGTGACGACAAAAGGGCTGAAGGCGGTCGGTACTGCAACGAGACGCGGGGTAGCCGAGGTCAGCTTCACCACCGATCCTGCATTCGTGGTGAGTGCTGTCCCGCACATTGCGGTGGTCGCAGGCAAGGCCAGTTTTGCCGGCGAGAAGATCCGGGTTGAGGTGCGGTGCACGACAGCGGTCCCATGTACGGGCTTGGGCGCGGTGACGACTCTGCGAGGAGCGAAACTCGCTGGTGGGCATTTCGCCGTCAGAGCCGGCCGCACCACATGGGTCTCGTTCAAGGAAACGTCAGCCGGGGCCCGCATTGCACGGGCCGGTCATCGTCAACGTGCGCTGGTAAAGCTCCTGCCTAAGGGTGGCAAACCTGCCCGTGCGAAGGTGTGGTTGGGCAGGCCCGTCTGATCGGCTTCGTTGCTCGGAACGGAGGGGACCGACAAATCTGGTCAGAGAGGGGCCCATCTTGCCCAATGATGCCCGCCGCGTGTACTGGCGGCGGGCGACCGGGGCTCATCCCAGGGCACGGACCGTTAGGGGTGCTCGCTCTTAGGCGCTGACCTCAGTCAGGCGCTGACCTCGACTTGCGCCGCGCTGCGCCGGCCGAGTGACCACAAGACCACTTCGCTCACCGGCCCTTGCACTACCGGCCCCTTGGCCGACACCATGATCGGGGGTTGTCCTGGAGCTTCCAGGCGGGAGGCATGCTTGCGCAGCATGAAGCGCACCGGGCGTAGGCGCTGCCACAGAGCCGTCTCGTCACCGGCGCTCAGTTGTCTCGGCTCCCAATCCTGTCGGGCGCGCCGCACGTCCTCGTGGTGGACGAAGAACTCGATGGTGTTGAGCTGCTGGTCTATTGGATGGAACCAGGGTGGTGGACCGGAGCGGGCCATCGTGACGAGGCCCTCCCAGGTTGTGGTGTCCCGGTAACCGTCTTGTACTCGGCGCGACCACTCGGAGAGCAATGGCACGGGTGCTGCCATGCCCGGCATGGCGTCGGGCCGACGGTCACGGGCTACGAGGTGGGCGGCGAGATCTGCGGTCCGCCATCCTTCGCACAAGGTCGGGGCGTCGGGGCCCAGATCGGTGAGCAGGTCGCACAGAGCCCAGCGTTCCCGCTGGCTTAGGGGAGCGTCGTTGGAGGGCACGCTCCGGATACTAAGAGGTGGCCGGCCCGCTGCGGCAAGGTCCCGGTCGCCTCCTCGGCACGGAGGTCGGAGATATCCCCAGGCGAGGCCCTTCGCGGTCGCAGGAGATCCACAAGTTCTGCCACTAGTAGCCCACAGGCTGATGCCCTTAGCATCGTGACCGTTGGCGGCCCCCCGACCCTGACCGCCTACAAAAGACCATGTGGGGGCTATTGACAACCCTGTAGTTACTGTGATGTAGTTAGTCCCAGATCTTGTGTTTGGAACGCGCGGCCACGTCGTCGACCACAACAGGTTGTGGTGTGGCGGCTGGGCAGAGGGTCACAAACTAGACGCTGAACTCGCTCGTCGGCCGCCGGGTGGCGGACCGCTCCGAGCTGCAACCGAAGTACCGGAATAGGAGGGACTTCCCCATGGCCATCGCCCCTGAGCGGACTGGTATCGGCATCCGTCGCTACTTCACCACCCCAGGCACAGACCCGTACGACACTGTCACCTGGGAGCGCAGAGATGCCCGTATCACCAACTGGGCCACAGGCGCTGTGGCGTTCGAGCAACTGGGTGTGGAGGTCCCTAGGGGCTGGAGCGTAAACGCCACCAACATCCTCGCCCAGAAGTACTTCCGGGGGACCCTCGGGACGTCCGAGCGGGAGTGGTCGTTGCGTCAGGTGGCTGATCGGATCGTTGGATCTATCGTCGCATGGGGCCTGAAGGACGGGTACTTCGTTGACAAGGCGGAGGCGGAGACTTTTGAGGCGGAGCTCAAGTGGCTCATTGTCCACCAGAGAGCAGCGTTCAACTCACCGGTCTGGTTCAACATCGGGGTGAAGGGCGTGCCGCAGCAGGCGTCAGCGTGTTTCATCCTCTCGGTCGACGACTCCATGGATTCGATCCTCAACTGGTACGTGGAGGAGGGCAAGATCTTCAAGGGCGGTTCGGGGGCGGGGATCAACCTCTCCAAGATCCGCTCATCCAAGGAGTTGTTGCGAGGCGGTGGCACGGCGTCCGGCCCGGTGAGCTTCATGCGCGGCGCCGACGCTTCTGCAGGCACCATCAAGTCCGGTGGCAAGACGAGGCGCGCCGCCAAGATGGTCATCCTGGATGCCTCGCACCCTGACATCGAAGACTTCATCTGGTGCAAGGCCATCGAGGAACGCAAGGCCAGGGCGCTCAGGGATGCCGGCTTCGATATGGACCTCGACGGCAAGGACAGCCATTCGATCCAGTACCAAAATGCGAACAACTCAGTACGGGTCACCGACGAGTTCATGCAGGCTGTGCTCGACGGCAAGGACTGGGACCTGAAGGCGATCAGCAGCGATGAGGTCATAAAGACGGTAAAGGCCCGGGAACTCTTCCGCCAGATCGCGAAAGCCGCTTGGGAATGCGCTGACCCGGGCATGCAGTTCGACACGACAATAAATCGTTGGCATACCTCTCCAAATACCGCCCGCATAAATGCGAGTAATCCGTGCTCCGAGTACATGCATATTGATAATTCAGCGTGCAATCTCGCCAGCCTCAATTTGCTGACGTTCCTCGAGGAAGATGGTCAGTTTGACGTCGAGGGGTTCAAGGCTGCCGTCGAGGTGGTGTTCACCGGCCAGGAGATCCTGGTCGGTAATGCGGATTACCCGACCAAGCCGATCGGGGACAACTCCCGCCGGTTCCGTCAGCTAGGCCTCGGCTACGCCAACCTGGGCGCCCTATTGATGGCGCAGGGCCTCCCTTATGATTCGGATGCCGGCCGCGCTTGGGCGGGGGCCATAACTGCGCTCATGACGGGCCATGCCTATTCCGTGTCTGCTCGCACCGCCGCCCGCATGGGCCCCTTCGCTGGGTTCCACGAGAACCGCGAACCGATGCTCAATGTCCTGCGCATGCACCGGGCCGAGGTGGCCAAGATCGACGAGGACATGGTCCCCACCGACCTGCTATCGGCTGCCCAGGAGTCATGGGACAACGCCGTCGAGATCGCCGACCAGTTCGGCGTGCGCAATTCGCAGGCGAGCGTCCTGGCTCCCACCGGGACGATCGGCCTGCTCATGGACTGCGACACAACGGGGATCGAACCAGACCTTGGCCTTGTCAAGACCAAGAAGCTGGTTGGTGGGGGCACGATGTCGATCGTCAACCAGACAGTGCCCCGGGCACTGCGCCGGTTGGGGTACTCGGCCGCCCAGGTCGACGGCATCATCAAGTACATCGATGAGCACAAGTCCATCCTCGGTGCGCCCCATCTGTCGTCCGATCACTTGGCCGTCTTCGCTTGCTCCATGGGTGACAACACGATCCATTACCGGGGGCACCTGCGGATGATGGCCGCCGCCCAACCTTTCCTCAGTGGGGCGATCTCCAAGACCATCAATGCACCAGAAGAGATCACAGTCGAGGAGGTCGAGCAGCTCCATATCGAAGCGTGGCAGCTGGGTCTCAAAGCGGTTGCCATGTACCGGGACAACTGCAAGGTGGCTCAACCGCTGGCCATGACCAAGAAGCAGGGTGCCAAGGCGGACGAGCCGGCCTCGGAAGCTGAAGCCCACGACGCCGAGCTGGCCAAGAAAGTGGCCGAGCTTGAGAAGGCGTTGCAGATGCAGACCGTGGTGGTGAAAAAACCGATCCACGAGCACATGCCCCGCAAGCGCAAGTCGTCGACCTTCTCTTTCCGGGTGGCGGACTGCGAGGGTTACGTGACGGTGGGGGAGTTCCCCGACGGGCGCCCGGGCGAGGTTTTCATCAGCGTTTCAAAGCAGGGTTCGACGCTCGCGGGCATCATGGACGCTTTCGCGATCTCGGTGAGCATGGGCCTGCAGCACGGCGTGCCGCTGGCTACATACGTGCGGCACTTCACCAACATGCGCTTCGAGCCTGCCGGCATGACCGACGACCCGGATCTGCGGTTCGCTTCGTCGCTCGCGGATTACATTTTCCGCCGCCTAGCAGTCGAGTACTTGCCCGCCGACGAGCGCCAGGGGCTAGGGGTGCTCACGGTGAGCGAGCGCATGCAGCCGACGCTGCCCGGCGTCGAAGAAGCCACGGTGGTGGACGAGCCGCTGCAGCCGGACACCATCATCGACGTGGAACTCGGGCGGGAGCGGCCGCGGCCTCCTGCCATCACATCCGGGTCGACGGCATCGAAGCCGGCACCCAAGTCGGCAAGCGATGCCCCGTATTGCTACCAGTGCGGTGTCCAGATGCAGCGGGCAGGGAGTTGCCATGCTTGCCCCTCGTGCGGGAC
>DASSZK010000361.1:0-3086 GCA_035702845.1 Acidimicrobiales bacterium | reverse complement strand
GTCGCAGCACACGAACCGATGAGGTCGGGCGAAGACGGCGCGGTCCTTGGCCGGCGGAACAGCGCCTCCGCCGCCCGCTGGCGTTCCGCATCCCGGTGCTTCGTGCCCAGATAGTGGAGCTGCCCCTTGGCGTCCAATAGGTGCAAAGAGGCAGCATCAGCCACCAAGCTCACCACGGCGTTCAAGAACTCGTCAACCATTCGTTGTTTGTCGACAGCGGCCGAGATGGTGGCTGAGGCCGTTTCCACCTCGCGCTCAAGATGCCACGCCCTGGCACTCGCTTCGCTGTCCCGCTCGCCCGCGATGAAGTCGGCGAGTTCTGCGGCGATCATCCGCATGAACGCAATTTCGGCGGGGTTGAAGTCCCTGGCCTGCGGGAACCCGAGGACGAAGCTCCCCAAAGCCGCGCCCCCGCGGGTCGGGACGAGAGGCAAGCAAGCGAGGGACGGGTCGCTTTCGGCCGGGGTGGAAAGGAAGACCGGGTAACGCTCGTCGAGCTCGGCAAAGGTCCGGAAAAGCACCGGTTTCGCAGTGCGGATCGCTTCGCAAGACGGTAGGTCGGCCGAGACAGGGAAAGATCCCCAATAGGCGGCGACAACAGGGGAAAAACCGATGCTCGTGCCGAAATGCACGGTCTCGCTGTCATCGTCCAATACGTTTAGCACGGCCCGTCTCGCCCCAAGGATAGTAACGGCGCACTCCAGCGCATTGGACAACGGCGAGCCGGCACCAGTCCCGTCCTGTCCTGCAACTACGGGGCCCGCCAACACTGCTTTGAGCTCAGCAAGAGCATTTCGGCGGGCGGCGTCCAGCCGGTCCCATTCAGGGCCCCTCTCCCTGCCAAGTGGCGACGCCACAGGGAAAGGGCACGCCTTCGGCGGCTTGCCGGCGATCTGGCCCTCGAGCTCGGCTCGCAGCCAACGGCGCCACTCGTTGACCTCCGCCGCAGGGCCTTCGGTAAGCAGCAGACCCGCCAGCGAGGCGCTGGTGGCCTCGACAAGCAGCTTCTCCGTCGTTTCGAAAACGGTCGGCATACCCGTATCCGCGATGAGGCTTATATCGATCAGGCGGTCACCCCGGCGCATTGCCTCCCACAAGGCGCGCCGCGCCGGTTCACGCATGCGTGAAAGCCGTGAGCGCACCATTTCGGCTTTGGCCGCCAGCTCTCCCATGGGCTCGTGATCACCGGCGAGGTGCGTCATCTGCAGCTCCCGGAACAGGTCCTCGAAGTGGTCCTCGGACTCCTTCACGAGCCGCACGGGTGCGGCGATCACTCGGACGGGGCGCAACGGGTAGGGAGACCGCTCGGAGTAAGAGCGCTCCGCCTCGCTGTCCGACTTCTCTATGGGCCCCAGCTCCGCCCAGACTGTCTTGCCACCACCGGCTTCAGGGAACCAACCCCAGGTCGTACTGAGAACGCTGACAAGGTGCAGGCCGCGGCCGGTGGCATTGGGCAAATCGGCTGCATGGGCCTCACTGCCCGATCGGGGCCTGTCCAAGAGGTTCGGTTCGCTGCCGGGCAATGGCAGCGGCGGTAGTACCGGAGCGGAGCTCAGGTCCTTGACTTCGACGCGCAAACCACCACCCGGACGCGGATGTATAGCAACCTGCAGCTCGGTGCGGGCGTGCAATACCCCATTGCTCATGAGCTCCGACAGCACGATACGGCCGTCTGCCAGAAGTTCCTCGTCACATCCCCAGGACAGCGCCACCCGGGTAAGGCAGGTTCGCGCCTCGCTGACGCTGCGCAGCTCGGGTGGCAGGCGCACGACCACAGGTTCTGCCTGCGCCTGCTCCGACCAGTGAGCAGGCTCTGCGGCGCTTTCAGGTGGCACCGCAGACCTTGGAGCGTTCACGGCTGTCCCGGCCACAGCTCCCAGCATTGCATCTGCAGGTCGCAGTTGTCATGATTCGTTGCTTTTGGGCAACTAGTTTGGCTCGAACAGCGCTTTCCGGCCAGTACGTCCCCGGGCCAGTACGTCCCAGTGGCGGTGCCGCGATGGGATGGCCGGACGAAGTTACTGTTGCCTTGTGACCGTAACGGAAGAACGCCGCGCCCCCGAGCGCTGGAAGGCCGAGTGGGCCGACCTTTACAAAGAGGTCGTCACGTCTGGGCTCTGCACCGGCTGCGCGGCCTGCATCGCCGCCTGCCCCCATGATGTCCTCGGGTACAACACCGAGGCAGGGGCGTACAAGCCCTTCCACCTCGAAGACGAGCTGGGACCAGGCGGCTGCACGCACGGCGAACGAGGCTGCACCAGCTGCACGCGGGCCTGCCCCCGCTTTCGCGGCTGGGAGAAAGAGGCCGATACTTTTATGCAGGGCCGGGCCCGCCTCCCCGAGGAGCAGTCGGGCATGTCCACAACGGTGCTGCTGGCCCGGGCCACCGACCCCGAAGTGCTCGCCTCGGGCCAGGACGGGGGCGTCGTGTCCGCCATCCTCACCTGGTGCCTGGACAACGACCGCATCGACGCTGCCCTGGTGTCGGCGGTGGCAGGCGAGCCCGGCGGCTGGAAAGCGGTCCCCACCGTCGCCCACAACCGGGACGAGGTGCTCGCAGCCGCAGGCAGCCGGTACACCTATTCGGCCAACATGGTCGCCTACGCCTCGGCCGTCGCTGAGGGTGCGGAACGCCTGGCGTTGGTGGGAATGGGCTGCCAGACCTCCGCTCCTGTGGTGATGAAGGCTCGCAAGGCCGGCAAGGTCGGGCGCCGCCTCGGGCTCAGCATCGGTCTCATGTGCTCCAAGACCTTCGACGACTCCATCTTCGAAGAGTTCTTTGAGGCCAAGTACGGCATCGCCAGGGCCGACATCACCAAGATAAACATCAAGGGCGTGTTCCAGATCTGGTGCCGGGACGGCTCCTATCACGAGGTGCCCCTGAAAGAAGGCCACGCCTGGACCCGTGAGGGGTGCAAGATGTGCCCGGACTTCGCTGCCGAGCACGCCGACATCAGTGCAGGTGGCATCGGGGAGCTAAAGGACTGGACGCTCACCGTCATCCGCTCCGAACAAGGCCAGGAGATCATCGACGCCATGGTGGCCGCCGGTGCCCTGGAGGTGCGCCCCGGCGAGGACGACCCGGG
>DASSZK010000325.1:0-30388 GCA_035702845.1 Acidimicrobiales bacterium | reverse complement strand
ACCAAGAGGACATCGTCGAACGTGAGGCCTTCCCGGCCAAATTTTTCCTCGAAGGACATAGTGGAGTTTAGCTCCGAGGGAGGAGCCCGTAGAGAAGGATGTCGACCAGGCTATCTACGAAGCGCTCCGCCTGGGCCGGGTCGTCCAGGTCTAGGTCGTGCAGCCGGCGCAGGCCTTCGCGTGAACTGGCCAGGGACCCGATGCCGAGACCCACCAACGCGACGAGGGCGGACGGATCCACGGCCCGCAGCGCCCCGGTGTCGATCGCCTGCTGGACCAGGGCCCGGCCTTGGCCGACGAGGGGTTTGGCTTGGTCGAGCAGGTAGGCCGTACCATCGAGCCCCCCACCTTGAGTCATCGCCGCTGTGAAGCGGGGCCTGGTAACCGAACGCTTGACCTGGGCACGCAACAACTCCTCCGTGCTCGGCTCTGCCGGTCTCAATCCCGCTGGTCTCAATTCCCCTGGGCTCAATTCCCCTGGGCTCAACCGGGGGGAGAGATCCGAGCTGACCTCGGCCAGTGCGGCGTCGACGCATGCCCTCCACAAGTCTTCGCGGGTGGCGAAATGCCGTTGGACAGTCGGCAGGGAGACCCCCAACGCCCGTGCGACCTCCCTCAAGGCCAGCCCACGCGCTCCGCTGGACCGCACTGCCTCCAGGGCGATCGCGACGATCGCTTCCCTGGTCACTACGGGACCTTCGGTCTTGGAAGGTCGTCCGCGCTGGCGACCGCTCTCCGCCATGGACACCAGACTAGCAAAAAGGGTCAGGCGACCCTTTAGTTTGCTAACGTCGGCACTATGCCAAGTGCCCCCAGCAAAGTGCCAACCACGGAGGTGCGCAGGGCGACCCGCTCCGGCAGCGGCGGGACGAAGTTGGCGCTGCTTGGCGAGGCCTGTGCCCGGCGTCCGTTCATCGTGGTGCTGGCGTGGGTCGGCGTACTGGTTGCGGTGCTTGTCGGCAGCGTCGCCGCCGGGGGTCGCTACAGCGACAACGTCAACCTTCCCGGTACCGAGAGCTACACGGGGTCGCAGCTACTGAGCTCGCACGACAAGGCAGCGTCTGGCTATTCGGGGACCATTGTCTTGCAGGGCGCAATCGCCGCCTGCCGGCAGGCCGTCGAGGGATCCAGGGTGGCGATCGCCCGCTTGCCCCACGTCGTGTCGGTAAGTGACCCCTGGGCACCCGGTGGGCCGTCGGTGGCACCCGACGGCCGGACCGCCTACATGCAGGTGCACCTCGACGTAGTACCGGCCGCGCTTGGCCAGAAGTACTTCTCCGAGGTGAAGGTGGCTGCCGAGCCGATGGCCCGTGCCGGGCTGCGGGTTGAGTACTCGGGCGGGTTCGACAATTTTGTGAGGCCGAGATCGGCAGACGGGCGCTCCGAGCTCATCGGCTTCGCGGTGGCGATCGTGGTCCTGATAGTCGGCTTCGGCAGTGTCGCCGGCGCCGGTTTGCCGCTCGTGACGGCGCTTTTCTCAGTCCTGGTGGGAGTCAGCACCCTCGGGATCGCCTCCTCGGTCGCGACTTTCGGGACGGCCTCGCCGACCCTTGCCCTCATGATCGGTCTCGGCGTAGGCATCGACTACGCCTTGTTCCTGACAACACGTTTTCGCCAAGCGGTGATCAATGGAGTCGCCCCTGTCGAGGCGGCGCGTGGGGCGGTCGCCAGCAGTGGGCGAGCTGTCCTGGTGGCAGCGTCCACTGTGTCCGTCGCCCTCCTCGGCTTATTTGCGTCGGGAGTCAGCTTCCTTGGGATGCTCGGGCTTGCCGCCGTGTTCGCCGTGGTGACGGCGGCCCTTGGCTCGGTGACGTTGGTCCCGGCTTTCCTCGGGCTGTTGGGCCAAAACATAGACCGCTTTCGCGTCGGAAAGGTCGTCGCCGAAGCGGGGAGCGACGGGGATGGCTGGCACCGCTATGCGAAGGCGGTCGGCCGCAAACCCTGGGCGTTCCTGGCCGCGGGAATGGCATTGCTTGCCGTCCTGGCGGTGCCGCTGCTATCCATCCATTTAGGGCACGTGGATGACGGTGCGGACCCCCCAAGCTACTCCGATCGCCAGGCGTACGACGCCATAGCCAAGGCCTTCGGCCCGGGGGTCAACGGGACGTTCGCGATCGTTGTGCAGCCGGGGAAAGGGACGAGTGCCACGGCCGAGGTGGCCATCGGCCAGAGGGTCTACACCGACCTGCAAGCCACCCGTGGGGTTGCGCGTGCCACGCCGCTATCGGCGAAGGGGGGTCTTTTGATCGGCACGGTCGTGCCTGTCACGCCGCCCCAGCAACCGGCGACACAGGCGCTGTTTCACCGGCTTCTCGGCAGCGTCCTGCCCAGCGCCCTGAAGGGCACGGGGGCCAAGGGGTACGTGACGGGAGCGACTGCGAGCCAGATCCAGTTTGCCTCGGTGCTTACCGGCGCACTACCAGTAGTCATCCTGGTCGTGGTGGCCACGGCGTTCCTCCTGGTCCTTGTTGCTTTTCGCAGCCTTTTGCTCGCGGTGAAAGCGGCTGTGCTGAACCTGGTGAGCATTTCTGCTGCGTACGGGGTGATCGTGGCTGTTTTTCAGTGGGGGTGGGGCCGGTCGCTCCTCGGCGTCGGCGAAAACGTGCCGATCGAATCGTACGTACCCATCATCATGTTCGCCATCGTGTTCGGTTTGTCCATGGACTACGAGGTGTTCTTGCTGACCCGGGTCAAGGAGGCGTGGGACGCCACCGGGTCACATCGCGACTCGGTGGCACAAGGCTTGTCCTCAACAGGCAGGGTGATAACTTGCGCCGCTTTGATCATGGCCAGTGTTTTTATCGCATTTGTGGCGTCCGGGAAGGTCGTCATAAAGATGATCGCTGTCGGGCTCTCCAGCAGCGTCGTAATAGACGCCACCGTCGTCAGGCTCCTGCTCGTGCCATCTGTCATGTACATCCTGGGGCCGAGCTGCTGGTGGTTGCCCTCCTGGTTGGACAGGTTGCTGCCCCACATCGACATAGAGCGGCCAGCTGGTAGCCGTACGGGTTCGACGGCACACCTGGCGCCAAGGGAAGCGGTCAGCGGGCCGAGCTGACCAGCCAGTCCCGGCATTGCGCGGGAGGCAGGGGGCGGGCGAGGAAGTAGCCCTGCGCAGCGTCGCAGCCGAGGCTTTGTAGGTGCCGGAAGGTCGTGCCGTCCTCTACCCCCTCGGCGGTCACCGTTCGGCCCAGGCTCCTGGCCAGCTCTATCGTGGAGCGCACGATGGCCTCGTCACCCTTGTCGCGTATCATCTCTTTTACGAACGACCGGTCGATCTTCAGTTCGTGAAAAGGAAGTTGCTTGAGCCGGCTGAGCGACGAGAACCCCGTGCCATAGTCGTCTATTGACAGGTTCACACCCAGGTCGCACAGGTCGATAAGAGCCCTTTCTGCACCCTGGGGGTCGGCCGATGACTCTGTCAGTTCCAGCGTGAGCGATGCGGCGTCAAGGCCGCTCTTGTCGAGTTCGCGGCTCAGACGCTCGGCGATGTCAACGCTCATCAGGTTGCGAGCCGACAAGTTGACTGCGACATGGAGCCCGGGGACGACTTCTTGCCACGCCTTGGCCTGGCGAAGGGCTTTGGTCAGGACGAGCCACGTCAACTGGTCTATGAGCCCCCCGCTTTCGGCGACGGGGATGAACTCGGAAGGCGGTATGGGCCCGAACTGGTCGTGCTCCCAGCGAAGGAGCGCTTCGCAGCTGACCACGCCGCCTGTCACCAGGTTCAGGACCGGTTGGTACCACACGTCCAAACCGCCGCCGTCGATCGCTCGCCGCAGTTCGGTTGCGAGGCGCAGGCGCCGCAAGGTCGAGCGGTCCTCTGAGCGGTCATAAAAGTGGGCGCCGCCCCCTGTCCTTTTAGCCGCGTACATGGCGATGTCTGCGTGGCGCACCAAGCTCGCCGAGTCGCTGCAATGGTCGGGGGCCACGGCGACACCGAGGCTGGCCCGCACGTCGAGCAACAAACCGTCGACGGCTATCGGCTCGGCGATGCAGTTCACTATGTCGTCAGCCGCATCCTTTATGACCGGCATGTCCGGGGCTTGGGGGACCAGCACGGCAAACTCGTCACCTCCGAGGCGTGATACGAGCCAACCTCGCTCCGCCAGGGGCGCCAGCCGTTGGCCCACCTGGCTCAGGATGGAGTCGCCTGTGTGGTGGCCCAAGGTGTCATTGACCTCTTTGAAACCGTCCAGGTCCACGAGCATCACGGCGACCTTTTGGCCCTCGACCGCCAGGGCGGCGTTGAGGCTCTCGGAGAACAACGCCCGATTAGGTAGCCCGGTAAGGGCGTCGTGTTGAGCTTGGTGCCTGCGCTCTGATGCCTCGAGCGCCAGTTGCTCGTGGAGGTGCGCGCTGCGCAGCGCCACCCAAGCGTTGGCGGCCAAGGCTTCGAGGAAGCGGCGGTCGGGGCGGCCGATCTCTCGCTGGGCCTCCACGGCGAGGTAGCCGGCTCTGGCATCGTCTTTGTCCAGTAGCACCACCAGTGGGCCCGAGCTATGGCCGCCGAGCGCGGAGCCGCTGTCGTCTGGTACCGGAGCGGTGCGTGGTGACGGCGCTGATGCGCTTAGAGCGCCGTCTGCGCAGAGGCGGTAACTGGTGCCACCTGTCACGAGTTGGACCGTCGTGGTGCCCAGGAGCGCCTCGCACGAGGACAGGACGGCGCGCACGACGTCGTCGGTGGAGCGCAAAGAACCAAGACTGCGTGTCGCCTCGTAGAGGCGTTCGAGGTTGACGTAACGCTGGGCCGAGACCAGCGCACCTCGGAAGGCTGTGCCTATTGCCACCAGCACGATCACGAACAGGGCGATGTCCCATGTGTTTGCCCAGACCAATTGGACAGCCACGAGGCCACCCAGGCTCGAGATGGCGACAGCCAGCAAGTCTTGGACGGCTATCGCCCTGAAGTTGGGGGACCAGCCGATGGCGGCGATTGTCCAGATGGCGCTCAGGAGCACGAAGTCCACCACGTTGACCGCCAAAACTGTAGCCGTGCCGGCTCCCCATCCCGCCGGGCTGACCGGCGACGAGCCGTGCAGCGCGGCATGGTAAACGAGTTGGCCAACCTCGAACGAAACGAGGTAGGCAAGCACATTCGAAGCGCTCTTGGTCAATGGTTTGCCGATCCGCACCGCACAGTGCCCGGCCGCCATCGCCAAGCAACCCTGCCAGGGGGATAGGAAAACGATGGCGACCAGTGCTGGGATCTCCGAGAGGACGACGCCGGCGATGAAGTTGCGGTGACGGACTGGCACCTGGACGGAGAACGTGGCCCAGCTCCCGAAGGCAACGACCGGCAATAGCGCTGTGCGGTCTCCGCCCAGCGGGGTTAGCGAGGCGAGCCAGAAAAAATAGATAACCGCAGCGACGCCGGCGATGGCGGCGCAGGCCACCAAAGCTGGGCCAGGTCTCAGTCGAACTGCACTGCTCTCACTGGCCACCATAGGAGATGTTATTGGCTGGCCTGAGTGCCGAAGTGCAATAGCCACCCAAGGTGATCAACCCGCTCGCGCCGCGGCGACGACAGCCCGGCCAATTGTCTGTACCTCGTCGTCGGTCGTGATGTACGGCGGCATCGTGTAGACGAGGTCACGGAAAGGTCGCAGCCATACGCCGTGCGCCACGGCGGCTTCGGTGGCTGCCGCAACGTCAACCGGATGGTCGAGCTGCACCACGCCCACAGCTCCTATGGTGCGCACGTCTTGGACGCAGTCGAGCTCGAGCGCAGGAGCCAGGCTATGGCGCAGCCCTGCATTGACCCTTTGCACGTGGCTCTCCCAATCCTCGCTCAACAGCAGCCCGGTGGATGCCAAGGCGAGGGCACAACCCAGCGGGTTGGCCATGAAAGTAGGCCCGTGCATCAGGGGGCCGGCTGAACTTATCGAGGCTGCAACTGTGGCGTTGCACAACATGGCGGCCATCGACATATAGCCACCGGTCAGTGCCTTGCCTACGCACATGATGTCGGGGACAACGCCGCTGTTGGCAAATAGGGTACCGGTGCGGCCAAAACCCGTGGCGATCTCGTCGAAGACGAGCAAGGCACCGTGCGCATCGGCCACTTCTCGCAGTACGCGCAGGTGAGAAGGATGGTACGCCCACATGCCGCCGGCGCCTTGGAGCACGGGTTCGGCGATGACGGCGGCGAGTTGTCCGGAGTGCTCGTCGGCTAGCCGGCGGACCTGGGACGCCCACTCATCGCTGGGTTGGGCAGGGGGTCTTGGGGCAAAGAGATGGCGAGGTAGGACGCCTGCGAACATGTGGTGCATACCGCCAATTGGGTCGCATACGGACATCGCTCCCAGGGTGTCGCCGTGGTAGCCACCGCTCAGGGCGAGGAAGCGGGTCTTTGCCGGGTGCCCGGCGGCGAGCTGGTACTGGAGGCAAGCCTTCATCGCGACCTCTACGGATACGGAGCCGGAGTCGGCAAGGAAGACTTGGTCCAGGCCGGGAGGGGCCAGATCGGTGAGCCGCTGGGCCAACTGCTGCGCCGGTGGGTGGGTGATGCCACCGAACATGACGTGGGCCATCCGGTCGAGTTGATCCCGTACCGCCTGGTCCAACACGGGATGGCGGTAGCCCCATATGGCTGCCCACCAAGAGGACATGCCGTCGATGAGCTCCAGGCCACCTGCAAGTTGCAAGCGCACACCCTGCGCCGAGCGGACCTCGATCGGGGGGCGTGCCGGAGGCATGGTGTCGTAGGGGTGCCACAGGCTCATGCAACGACAATGCCCGATGGACGGTGACCCGTTCCTGTCCCAGCGAAGCGCATGCGGGTCCCCCAGGGGGGATAAGGGGACCCTCGCGGCGGGGGGCTAAGTCCAGCCAGGGGGGCGACTGGGAAGCCTCCTCCCACCACGTAGTTCGGACACTACCAGGAGTGGTCGCATTGGGGGGTGACCAGCGCGTGTTCTCTCAGTGACGAGCGCGTGAACTTTAGGGCGTAACGTTTGAGGGTGATCCGCGTACATGCCGCTAAAGAAGTTACAGAAGAGCTGGTCAACGCCATCGTCCAGCTCCTCCCGCAGCTTTCGTCTTCCTCCGGCACCCCGACGCTGCGCCAGCTGGAGGAGATCGTCGGCGGCCCGGCCACAGTTCTACTGGTAGCGCGAGACGGCTCCCGGGAACCCAGCGCTGACGCCGAGGCGGGCGACGGGGCCATCGTCGGGATGTTGACGCTTGTCACCTTCCGTACCCCTACCGGGGTGCGGGCCTGGGTCGAGGACGTGGTGGTCGATGCTTCGGCGCGCGGCCGTGGGGTCGGCGAAGCTTTGGTCGCAGCGGCGCTGGAACTGGCGGCAGCCCGAGGGGCGCAGACCGTGGACCTGACTTCCCGGCCCTCCAGGGAGGCGGCTAACCGCCTTTACCAAAGGGTTGGCTTCGAGCAGCGCCAGACCAACGTCTACCGCTTCGACCTGCGAGCGGGGGACTGACCTGAAGGGCGCGTATGCTGCCGGCCATGAACAGTTCAAGCGCTGCGTCCATGGCCCGGTCCGCCCTAGACGGGAAAAGGCTGTTAAGCCACCCCTTTTACCAACGCTGGGAAAAAGGTGAGGTGGGCGTGGGCGAACTGAGTGCTTATGCCGCCCAGTACCGCCACTTCGAGAGGTTCCTCCCGGAGTTCCTGGGCGCGCTGGCCGAGTCGTTGCCTCCGGGGGGCGCCCGGGAAATGGTCGCCGCCAACTTGGCTGACGAGCTCGGCGATCCGATCCCTCACGTTGAGCTTCTGGAGCGTTTTGCCGGCGCGGTCGGTGCTCCCGACGCTGCGCCCTCGCCTGCCATGAATGCCCTCATCGCTCTTTACAAAGAGTCGCTGGCGGAGGGCGCCGCACAGGGCTTAGCCGCCTTCGCTGCCTATGAATGCCAATCGGCCGAGGTCGCCGCGACGAAGGCCGAGGGCCTGCGAAACAATTACGGCCTGGACGAGCACGGCGTCTCGTTTTGGGCACATCATGCCAAGGCTGACGTCACCCACGCCGAATGGGCGCTGGAGGCGCTCGCATCTACGGGCGTTGCGCCCGAACTGTTGGCGCCGTCGGTGCGCCGTGCGGCCCAGGCCTGGTGGGCTTTCCTGGACGAGCGCGAGCAGGCTAGACCTGCTGCTTGAGGAGTGGCGGCCCTAGGGGGTGCCTTAGCGCTCGCGCGCCGGGACTGGACGCAGCGTTATCTCGTCTATGTAGCACCAGCCCCACGTCTCGCCCGGCTCGACGGACCGCATAACAGGATGGGCGGTTTCATGCCAGTGCCGGGTGGCGTGGCGCCCGACGGAGCTGTCGCAGCAGCCGACGTGCCCGCAATCGAGGCACATACGCAGATGGACCCAGCGGGTGCCCTCGCGGAGGCAGTCTTCGCAGGCCACCGGGGTGACCGGTAGGCGGTCCGGTGCGACGTGCTCGCAATCTCCGCGGTAGTCGGTCATGTACCCTCCCACGGCGTGCAACACCGGACGGCCCCGGATTGTTCCTAGTGCCCCTGGTTCAAACGCGGGCGACGGCGGCAGCGCGCACGGCCGTGACGAAGGCGGCGATGAGCGGGTGCGCCCACCCGTTCCCGGAAGAGAGCTCGGGCTGGAACAGGGCGCCCACGAAGAAGGGGTGGCCGGGCAGCTCGGCCACCCGGGCTTCGCCATTTGAGTCGCGGCCACTGACAACGAGGCCTTTGGCGCTAAGCATGGGCTCGTACTGCTCGGCGAGCCCAAACCGGCAGAAGTAGCGCTCGGTCCGCCGGCCCGCTCCCATTGCCGAGGCGGCGACCGTGCCGGGCTCTATGTGGACGGTACCTTCCTCGCCGAGCAGGGAGCAGCTCAAGGGGATTATCAGATTGGTCGGGTCGCCTGGTTGCACCTCTCCGTGGGTGGCGGAGGTGATGCCGCAGACATTGCGGGCGTACTCGAGGAGCAGGTGCTGAAAGCCGCCGCAAGTGCCAAGGAAAGGGACGCCTCCCTCCCGGGCCGCCTGGACGGCGGCAAGGACGCCCTCGCTGCTGCGGTAAGGGCTGCCGGGCACGACCCACGCGCCCGCGAAACCTTGTAGATCCTCAGTGCCCGAAATCTCGCTGCTTTCGAGCCAGTAAATCTCTACCGGGTCGGCGGGGGCCCGGTTGAGGAAGTCGACCACCTCGGGGATCACGGTGTGAGCTTTGATCGAGCGGGAGCGGTCTCCGACGAGGGCTAGGCGGGGTGGAGTTGTCATTGTGCCATCGTCACCCAGTGGCCCACAGTAAGTCCAACGATATTCCGGCATCTCTACATCAGGTTTGCTTATGAAGCATACTCGGTCCCATGGAACTGAGAGACCTGAAGGCGCTCATGGCGGTGGTCGAGGCTCGTTCTTTTACCGAGGCAGCGCACCGCCTCGGCTTCACTCAGTCCGCCGTTTCCCAGCAGGTTGCTGCGCTGGAAGCCGAGCTGGGCCAGAAGCTGGTGGAGCGCCGACCTGTCCGCCCGACCGCCGCGGGAGCCAGGTTGGCCGAGCACGCCGCCCACGTCCTGCTGCGCCTGGACGTGGCCCGGACCGAGTTGGCGCAGCTTGCCGGCCCGGCGCAAGTCAGAGTGGCGGCGTCCCCGTTCGCTTCGCCTCATCTCGTTGCCGGTGCACTGCGGCGGCTGCGCTCGACCCAGCCCGAGCTGGAGGTGAGCCTGTCCCATCTCGCGCCGGGCGCCGCGGTCCGAGCCGTCGCCGAATGCACCGTCGACGCCGCCGTCGTGGACGGGATCACCGGCCCCGACGAGCCCCTTTATTTCGCTGATGCCGGGCTGATGACGCCCCGGCGGGTCGAGGTCTGCCCCTTGACCGTGGTGCTCGCCGCCGGGCATCCCCTGGCGCGGGCCAAGAGCGTGGCCCTGGCGAGCCTCGCCGATGCCCCGTGGGTGGTCGCGCCCGACCTGCTCGCGCCCCAGCGTTGGCGTAGCCCGGTCGTGTACGCCGGGAGCGACCTCAACAGCCTCCTGGAGCTCGTTGCCAACGGGTTGGGGGCCGCATTGGTCCCTGCCTGGGCGGGGGCCCGCCACCCCGGCGTCGTCGCCGTGCCGCTAAAGGCCCCCGACATCGTGCACAGGACGGAGGTCCTGAGCGTGCGGGGCGGCGGCCCCTTTGTCGAGGCACTGCTGGCAGGGGCCACTGCGCAAGGATCAGCGTCGGGCTTATAGAGCCGCCGTTAGATCTCCAGCTCTGTACTCACGCGCAGGTCGGCGAGGCTGTGCCCGGCGTGGACGGTGTAGCGCCCGCCGATCCTCGCCCACTTGCCGTCCTGCCATATTTCGAAGGTCCGCTCGGGGATCTCCACGGCCACATCGGCGCTCTCGCCGGGCCCAAGCTCGACGTCGGCGAAGCCGGCCAGCCAACGGCTGGGCCGGTCCCCGACGTCTTGTGGTGCCAGGTAAACCTGCACGACCTCGCGGCCCGGTCGCGAACCCGTGTTCTGTACCCGGACAACTGCCCGCTGCGCCGACGCCTCGATCGAGCTGTAGGCCCACGACGTGTACCCGAGACCGTGGCCGAAGGAGAAGCCGGGTTCACGCCCGGACCGGTCCCATGCCCGGTAACCGATGAATACGTCTTCTTCGTATACGAGCTTGCCGTCCTGCGGCGTGACCTCGGTAACCGGTGCGTCCTCTAAGCGCGCCGGCCACGTCGTGGGCAGTCGCCCACCCGGCTCGCGTGCACCGGTCAGCACATCAGCCAGAGCGCCGCCGCCTTCCTGGCCGGGGAACCAGGTGAGCAGCACGGCAGCGACTTTGTCGCGCCACGGCATCTCGACCGGGGAACCGGCATTGACCACGACCACAGTGCGAGGGTTGACAGCGGCCACCCGCTCCACCAGCTCGTCCTGTGCCCCGGGGAGGCGGAGGTTGGGCCGGTCGAAGCCTTCACTTTCAACCCGTTCGGTTGTGGCGACCACGACAACGGCGATATCGGCTGCCGACGCCGCCGCAACCGCCTCTTCTATGAGTTCTTGGGCCGGGCGCCTCGGCGCTTCGTGCCCGAGACCGAAACCGACGCCCGAGATGGGGAGGCCCTCAGTTGGGGCTATGTAGTTGAGCAGGAGCTGTACGCTCTCGCCTTGCCCCAGTTCGATTTCTGCTTCGGGCCGGGGTGGCCCAAAAAAACCGGCAAACTCGTCGCCGGGCACCGGTGGGTAATCGACGTTGAAAAGTTCCTTGCCCGCAATAGAGAACTCGAAGCGCCCGACGCCCTTCGAGCCGAACTTGTGGGCGCCGCTCACCGCCGGTGTGAACGTGCCGGTCATCTCGATGCGCCGCACGTCCTCGGGGCGGGCATCTCCGGGGACGTCGCCGGGGAACCATTGGAGGTTGCCCTCGGGGATAGCCCTTTCACCGAGCAAGTTGCCTCCGTCGTCAAAGGCCCGCACGTGCAGGTCGAAACCTGGGCCGGCGATAGGCATCCCCTCGTTGGGGTCGGGCCCCGGCGCGTAAGTAAGTTCGGGGAGGACCGCACCAAGGCCCTCGAGCGGCGACACGACGTGCTGGGGGAACACCTGAGCGGACCCGCCCCCGAGTGCCCGGGCCTCCTCTGCCGCCTTGCCGATAAGGACGATGGAGGCTCCCTGCGCCAAGGGCAGGATGCCGTCGTTCCGCAGCAGGACAAAGCTGCGCGCCGCCACCTCGCGGGCCACGTCCCGGCCATTTTCCTGCGGGGGGGCCGCAGGCGCGCCAAACGCGCCTACCCGTTCTGCCAGGCGCAGCACATTGGCGACTGCGGCGTCGACGACTGGCTCGCCGACTTCGCCAGAACGCACAGCGGCCGCGAGCTTTTCCCCGTACACCGTGTCCGGGCCGGGCATTGCGATATCGAGGCCGCCTTTGATGCAGCCGCCCGTGTCGCGCGCCGCTGTCCAGTCCGACACGAGGCAGCCGTCGAAACCCCATTCGCCCCGCAGGACGCCGTTGTTCAGCCTGTCGTGCTCGGTCATCGTCGGGCCGTTTACGGAGTTGTAGGCGTCCATGATCGCCCAGGGGCGGGCCGTTTTCACGATGTACTCGAACGGGGCAAGGTAAAGCTCTCTCAACGCCCGCTCGCTGATGATGTTGTTGACCGTGAAGCGGTCCGTCTCCGCGTCATTGGCAACGAAGTGCTTCACGGTTGCGCCCACTCCTCCGCTCTGGACGCCTTCCACGTAACCCGCTCCTATAACTGCCGTGAGCCAGGGGTCCTCCGAATAACACTCGAAGTGGCGGCCGCCGCGTGGAGAGCGGTGGAGGTTGATGGTGGGCGCGAGCAGGAGGTCGACCCCCTTGCGCCTTGCCTCCATGGCCAGCAGCCGCCCTGCTCGACGGGCGAGTGACGGTGACCACGTCGCCGCAAGCGCGGTTGGGCTCGGGAGGGCCACCGAGGGGTCCGAAGCGTCCCAGCGCACGCCACGGACCCCGATGGGCCCGTCCGACATGACCAGTGAGCGCAGCCCGATCTCGGGGAAGGCGTACAGGGACCACATGTCCTTACCGCCGAGGAGGCGGCATTTGGCGTCGAGCCCTAGGCGGCTCACTAGTTCGTTTGTCACGGGCCCCATCCTGGCGCGCCGGAGGCTCGCGCTGGGCGATGACCGCGGATCAGCGCGCTGGGCGATGACCGCGGCTCAGTAGGCGCGGGCCACCACTGCGCTCAGTTCGTCCAGGTTCTGGTCAGCCTCGGGCAGCGACCCGTCGGGGCGGACCAGTACCCGGACCGTGACCCCGGCGGCGTTGAGCGTGGTCTCGCCGTCGCCTGCGACCAGGTGGGCGGGTACCTGGGCGAAGCCCGACTTTGTCGCTTCTACGGCTTCGTCCAGGCTCGAGACCTCGACTGTGTGCTCGTCGCGGTACGCACGGGCCTCGTCGAGGAGGCCGGCCTGGATCTCCTCCAGGAGCCGGGTGACCTTGGCGCCGGCCTCGTCGAGGCGCACGGGCTCCTTTGTGCCGTTGTCCCTTCGTGCGAGGACGACGGTCCCGTTGGCGAGGTCGCGTGGGCCGACTTCCACCCGGACGGGCACACCTTTGATCTCCCAGCCGACGACCCGGCGCCCAAAAGAGGTGTCGGTGCGGGCGTCGAGCTGCGCACGGTGACCGGCGGCTTTGAGCTCGGCCACCAAACGGGTCGCCGCCTCGACGGTGGCGGTGTCCTCCTTCACCACCAGCACCACGACCTGCACGGGAGCCAGGCGGGGAGGGACACGCAGGCCGGCATCGTCGCCGTGGCCCATTATCAATGCCCCCATGAGGCGTGTCGACGCACCCCACGATGTCTGCCAGGCGAACTCCTGGCGGCCGGTCTCGTCGGAGAAGCTGATGCCGAAGACCTTGGAGAAGCCCTGGCCCAGCTCGTGGCTGGTGCCCATCTGCAAGGCCTTGCCGTCGCGCATCATGCCCTCGGTGGACCACGTCGTCGTTGCGCCGGCGAAGCGCTCCCGGTCCGTCTTGCGCCCGACGAGCACCGGGATGGCCAGCACCTGGACCATGAAGTCCTGGTAGACCTCGCGCAGGATGCGCAGGGCGTAGTCGTGCGCATCGGCGGCGCTGGCATGTGCCGTGTGGCCCTCCTGCCACAAGAACTCGGTCGTGCGCAGGAACAGGCGGGGCCGGAGCTCCCAGCGCACCACGTTGGCCCATTGGTTGACGGCCATGGGCAGGTCCCGGTAGCTCTGGACCCACTTGGCGAGGAACGAGTCGATGATCGTCTCGCTGGTCGGGCGTACAACAACGGGTTCTTCCAGCTTCTTGCCCCCACCATGGGTGACGACGGCGAGCTCAGGGCTGAAGCCCTCGACGTGCTCGGCCTCCCGGCGGAAATAGCTCTCCGGGATGAACAACGGGAAGTAGGCGTTCTGCGCTCCGGCGTCTTTGATGCGGGCGTCGAGCTCGGCCTGCATGCGCTCCCAGATCGAATAGCCGTACGGCCTTATGACCATCGTCCCGCGCACCGGGCCGCCCTCGGCCAGCTCCGCTTTGGCCAGGACGTCCTGGTACCACTGGGGGAAATCGTCGGTCTGGGAGGTTAGGGCCATAGGCCACGAATGCTAGACGCCCTGGCCGGCGCCGCCTCTGCCTGAGTGCCGCTTTGGCTGTGCCGCTTTGGCTGTGCCCGCTTGCCCCGGGGCTGAAAAGAGCCTGAGCCGTTCCCTGCCTGCCCAGGGCCACAAGTACGATGAACCAGATGCCCGGGACCCGTCCTCGCCACGAACGCACCACCGTTCTCGACCGGGTGCGCCGGTCGGGCCCGGTCGAGAGGTTGTTCGGGTTGCCGCTGGTCAACAAGCTGCTCTCGCCGGCACGGGGGACTGGCGCAGTGCACAAGTTCATCCGCTACTCCATGGTCTCGGCCGTAGCCATCGGTATCAGCCAGGTGACGATCCTCATCTGCACCTTGGCTTTCCATCTCTCGGGGGTCGCGTCCAATGCCATTGGAGCCGCCGCTTCCACCCCCGCTTCGTACGAGCTCAACCGCAAGTGGGCTTGGGGCAAGCATGGCAAGAGCCACTTGTGGAAAGAGGTCGTGCCTTTTTGGTCGCTGACGATCGCCGGGCTGCTCGCATCGACGGGTACGACGGCGCTCGCTGACAGCGAGCTGCACGCGCATCATGTGACCGGCCTGGAGCGTTCGGTCATCATCATGGCTGCATCGTTGTTTGCCTGGGGAGTGATCTGGGTGGCGAAATTCGTCATTTTTAACCGCCTTGTGTTCGTGACCAGGGACGACGCCGAGCCATTGGTAGCCGGCTCGCTGGCCGGCGCCGTGCCACCCGTGGAGAACCCGCTGACCAGCGCCGGGGTCGAGAGCCAGGCTGCCCGCTGAGCGACAGCCTCGGGGTGGCCAATGCCAGTGGTTGGCTGGAGGTGGCGCGCCGGGCCAAGGGTTTCATGCCGCCCGAGGAGGGCGATGCCCTCTACCGTGCTGCCTGCGACGCAGGGCCGGGTACGTTCGTCGAGATAGGCACCTACTGCGCCAAGTCGGCCATCTATGTCGGTGCGGCGGCGCGCCAGGTCGGCTCCGTGCTGTTCACGATCGACCATCACCGAGGGTCGGAAGAAATGCAACCCGGCTGGCTCCACCACGACCCCGAGGTCGTCGACCCGGTCGCTGGGACCATGGACTCGTTGCCCTTTGCCCGCCTCCACCTGTCCCAGGCGGGATTGGAGGACCACGTAGTGCTCGTCGTCGGTCGTTCTGACCAGGTCGCCCGGCACTGGCCAGGCCCGGTCCAGTTCCTGTTCGTGGACGGAGGGCACGGCGCCGAAGTGGCAGCCGCCGACTTCGCCGCCTGGGTGCCGAAGGTGCCGGAGGGCGGGGTGCTCGCCGTCCATGACGTTTTCGAGGACCCCGATCTAGGCGGCCAAGTGCCCTTCGAGCTTTACAGGGCGTGTGTCGAACCGTCCGGGCCTGGTGCCCCACGCTTCGTAGAAGTAGGTCGCTGCGGGTCGCTTCGGGTCGCGCGCCGCTGCGCCGAGCCGGCGTTTTGACGGGCACCGTCGGTTTGACCAGTAGGGACCGGGCGGCAACGCTGGGATCGCATATGGCCGTGCGAGACAGCGACACCCTTTGGCTGCGAGAGGGGCCGCTGCGTGTCGCTCTCGCGGTCTACAGGGGCAACCCCCGCTCTGGCGGCCAGGGCGTTTATACCCGGTTCCTGTCCCGAGAACTGGCACGCCTCGGGCACGAGGTGACGGTCTTTTCGGGCCAGCCATGGCCGACGCTGGACGAGCAAGACGGTGTCCGGTTGGTGAAGGTCCCGAGCTTGGACCTTTACCGCCAACCCGACCCCTTCCGCGTGCCCGCGCCCGGCGAGATCCGGGACTGGGTGGACGTGGTCGAGCTGGCGACGATGCTGAGCGCCGGTTTTCCCGAGCCACGCACGTTCAGCCTCAGGCTGCGCCGGTTGTTGGCCGCTCAACGGGCCCGCTTTGACATCGTCCACGACAACCAGAGCTTTGGCAAGGGGTTGCTCGGGCTGTTGTCTGATGGCTGGCCCGTCGTTGGCACCTGCCACCACCCCGTTACCGTGGACCGCCTACTGGACCTGGCGCACGCCGAGACCATGGGCCGCAGGCTGTCCTTGCGGCGCTGGTACGGCTTTATCCGTATGCAAAATGCCGTTGCCCGGCGGTTGCCGCGCGTGCTCACCGTATCGATGTCGTCGCGGCGCGACATCGTCGAACAAATGGGCGTTGCGGCGTCACGGGTCGCTGTCGTGCCCATTGGTGCCGACGTGGAGCTGTTCCGGCCCACCCCGGGCCAGGCGCGCGTGCCTGGGAGGATCATGACCACGGCGAGCGCCGACGTGCCTTTGAAGGGTCTCGCCTACCTGCTGGAGGCGCTGGCAAAGGTTCGTACCGAGGTGCCCGAGGCCCACCTGGTAGTGGTGGGGGAGCCTCGTCCCGGCAGCGCTGCCGCCCTCACGATCGACAGGTTGGGCTTGGAGGGGGCTGTCCGGTTCTGCCCCGGCGTCAGTGACGCAGAACTCGTGTCGATGTACGGGGGAGCGAGCGCAGCGGCCGTCCCGTCTTTGTACGAAGGTTTTTCGCTGCCTGCGGTCGAAGCCATGGCTTGCGAGGTGCCGCTGGTGGCCTGCGCCGGCGGAGCTTTGCCCGAGGTCGCCGGGCCTGACGGTGACGCTGCGCTGCTGGTGCCACCGGCCGATCCCGGAGCGCTTGCGGGTGCCTTGGTGCGCGTCCTGACCGAACCGGAGCTGGCTCGGCGTCTCGGTGCCGCCGGGCGCAGGCGGGTCCTCGCCCGTTACACCTGGCGGCGCTGCGCTGAGGGGGCGCTCGAGCAGTACCGCGAGGTGATCGCAGGGTGCTGACCGTGCGCTTTGACCGGCTGGAGCTGCGGGCGGGCCAGCGCCTGCTTGACTTCGGCTGCGGGGGCGGGCGCCACGCCCTGGAGGCGATGCGCCGGGGCGCCGTAGTCACCGCGCTCGACGCGGACCCCGCTGAGGTGGCGAAGGCCGGGGCCTGGGTGGCGGCCATGCTCGACGACGACAAGCAGACCTCCGACAGCGGGGGGACCGGCCATGTCGTGGTCGGCGATGGACGGACTTTGCCCTTTGCGGACGAGGCGTTTGACTGCGTGGTCGCTTCGGAGGTGCTCGAGCATGTCCCCGACGACGAGCGGGTGGTGGCCGAACTGGCCCGCGTGCTGCGCCCTGGAGGGGTGATGGCGGTTACCGTGCCCCGGTGGGGACCGGAAAAACTCAACTGGGCACTGTCGGACCAGTACCACAACGTCCCCGGCGGCCACATCCGCATCTACCGCCGCTCGGGGTTGGTCGGCCTATTGCGGGGGCAAGGGCTCGTGCCCTACGCCGGCCACCACGCCCATGCCCTGCACAGCCCGTACTGGTGGTTGAAGTGCGCTGTGGGGATAGACAAAGACAACCGGTTGGTCGAGCTCTGCCACCGGCTCCTCGTATGGGACATCACCGCAGCGACGCCCTGGACCCGCTGGCCCGAGACGGTGCTGAACCCCTTGATCGGCAAGAGCCTCGTCGTTTACGCGAAGAAGCCCCTGTCCTGACTTTTAGATCGTGCTGACCCTCAGATCGTGTTGACCGAGCCCCAAATTGCCGCCACCGGAGATTGGCTGGCCGCCGAACAGTTGGCTGACGGCATGCTCCCGTGGTACCGCGGCGGGCACGCCGACCCGTGGAACCACGTCGAGGCCTTGATGGCTTTGGCGGCTTGCGACCGTTGGGACGCGGTGGCGCTCGGCCTGTCCTGGCTTGCCGACAAGCAACTCGAAGACGGCAGCTGGTGTACCTTTTACGTCCCCGGCGGCGTCACCGATCCTCGCCGGGACCCCAACGTGTGCGCTTATATCGCCACAGGTGTTTGGTGGCTGTACCGGCTGTCGGGTGACGAAGAGGTGGTGCGCGAAATGTGGCCTGTGGTGGACCGGGCTATTTCGTGGTGCCTGCAGTGGCAGCGCTCGGGCGGCGAGATGGCTTGGTCGGTCGGCCCCGACGGGGTAGCCGGGCAATTTGGCCTTGTCACAGCCAGTTCCTCGTTCCAGCACTCGCTGCGCTGCGCTGTGCGTGCCGCTCGGGTGGTAGGCCAACGGAGGCCGCAGTGGGAAATAGCCGCCGAGCGGGTCGCTCGAGCCGTTGCCGGCCACGTCGGTAGTAGCACTACGGGTCACGCCGCTGTTTTCGCCGACAAGGAGCGGTGGGCGATGGACTGGTACTACCCCGTACTGACGGGGGTACTCGAGGGAGAAGCCGCCTGCTTGCGGCTTAAATCTCGTTGGGACCAAATGGTGGAAACAGGGCTCGGCGTGCGCTGCGTCGGCGACCAGTTCTGGGTCACTGCCGCCGAGACGGCGGAGTGCGCCATGGCCGCTTCCCGCGCAGGCATGATGGCAGAAGGGCGGGAACTTCTCGATTGGGCGAACTCGCATATGCGTGATATTTCGGGCGGGTACTGGACCGGCTGTGCCCACCCCGACTGCGTGCGTTTCCCCGGTGGCCAACTGAGCACCTACTCGGCGGCGGCGGCCGTCATCGCCGACCATGTCCTCGCCAAGCGGAGCCCAGCAGCGTCGGTGTTTTGTCCCTGACAACTACCCGTGGCGCGCATTGGTAGAGCCTCGCAAATCGGACATTTCCGCACGCAACTCTTTAGCAAGGCGGAACCCGGCTTCAGCTCAGCCCTGAAGTTCCGATGACATTACATCGGCGACTGAACTAATAAGGAGAAGCTGGTGACCGCTGCGACCGCGCGCATTCAGGCCCTAGGCCCAAAGAGCCTCGAACCTCGTGACTACGAGGCCCAGGTGCTCGCCATCCGCCGTTCACAGGCCGTGATCGAGTTCGCACCGGACGGCACGATCCTCGACGCCAATGACAAGTTCCTGGACGCCCTGGGCTACCGCCTGGAAGAGGTCAAGGGCCGCCACCATCGCATTTTCGTGCCGCCGGAGGAGGCGACCAGCAGGGACTACGAACGGTTCTGGTCCGACCTGCGGGCGGGCGAGTACCGGGCCGCGAGGTTTCGTAGGATCGGCAAGGGCGGTCGGGAGGTCTGGATACAAGCCAGCTACAACCCGGTCCTCACAGACCAGGGACAGGTCAAGACCGTCGTCAAGTTCGCGACCGACGTCACCGATCAAGTGCGCTCGGAAGAGCGCTTGCGAGACGGCGTCGAGCACCTGTTGGAGATAGTCAGCGCCGCCGCCCAAGGCGACCTGACCCGCCAGGTGGTCCTCGAGGGCGACGACGCGATCGGTCGCCTTGCCGGTGGGCTGGAGGTCCTTTTGAGCTCATTGCGCGAAACGATCGTGCCCGTCGCTGAGAGCGCCAAGTCCCTGGCGGCAGCGTCCACCACTTTGTTGGAGGCGGCCGACCGTATAGGTGGCGCCGCCGAGCGTACGTCGGTGGAGGCCGGTGTGGCCAGTGCGGCGGCCGAGCAGATCTCAGCCAACGTCGCCACGGTCGCCGCGTCTTCGGAGGAAATGGGCGCCTCCATAAAGGAGATCGCCCGCAATACCGCAGAGGCAGCCGCCACCGCCGCGAAGGCGGTGGACATGGCGGAGGCGACTACCCAGACGGTGGGTCGCCTGGGCCAGTCGTCCGCCGAGATCGGCAAGATCGTCCGGGTTATAACGTCTATCGCCCAGCAGACGAACCTTTTGGCGCTGAACGCCACCATCGAGGCGGCCCGGGCCGGAGCAGCAGGGAGAGGCTTCGCGGTGGTAGCCAACGAAGTGAAGGAACTGGCACGGAAAACGGCCCAGGCGACCGAGGACATCGGGGTCAAGATCGAAGCCATCCAGGCCAATACGGGTGCAGCCGTCGAGGTCATCGGTGCTATCTCGGGCACTATCCAGCAGATCGCCGCCCTGCAGCAGTCAGTCGCCTCCGCTGTGGAGGAGCAAGCCGCAACTACGGCCGAGATCGCACGCAATGTCGGTGAGAGCTCCGAGGGCACGAGCGGCATCGCTGCCAGCATTTCCTCGGTGGCCGCCACCGCAGAGCAAACCTCGGCAGCTGCCGCCGGCGCCACGGAGGCGGCCACTGACCTCGCGGCGATGGCGAAAAATCTACAGGCGCTGGTGGCGAAGTTCCACTACTGAAACCGGTCTTATTGAAGCCGGTGGTTGCTCGTAGCCCGGGTTATCGGTCGCTCGGGCCGGGGCCTAGCAACGACCTGGCTGCCTCTCTGCCGGCGGCGATGTTGGCAGGCACGCCTACCCGGCCAAAGCTGGCGCCGGCAACGGCAAGTACCGGTGCCACCCGAGCAATCTCAGCCTTCAGGCTCGAAATTTTGCCCAGGTGGCCTACGGGGTACTGGGGCAGTGAGGAGGGCCACCTGCTGACGCGGGAGCCGCCGTCCACCAGTGTGGGGGCAGGGCAAGACAGGATGGTCCCCAACTCGGCCCTGATCCTGGCTACGAGTTCGCCGTCGTCCAAGGCAAGCCACCGGTCGTCGCCGATCTTGCCAACGGACACCCGCACGACTTCGGTCCCCGGCGCGCACCAATGCGGCCATTTCCTGCTGCCAAACGACACCGCAGTGGTGAACATCCCTGTGCCCGGGGCGACGAGGACGCCGCTGGTCCCCTCCGGTACGGGAAGTGCCCCGGCTGCGACGCCCAGCGTCACGATGGCCACGGACGAGAGCTGCACTGAACGCAGGTACGCGGAGGCGGCGACGGTGCCCGAGAGCAAGCCGGCGGCAGCGGGGGCGGGGACGGCGAGGACAGCTGCATCGTGAGCTGACGCACCGGAGGCGGTGCTCACGCTCACAGGTCCGCGGCCCTTATCCCCAGCAGAGATGGCGAGCACCTCGAGGGGCTCAAAACGAGCACCACGTTCTCGCAATTGCTGTACCAGAGTATCCACGATCGCCTGAAGGCCGCCCCTGGGGGCGAGGAAGGTCGGCCCTGCGCTCGGGCTCGGACCACCGGCGCTACCCGGGCTCGAAGCCCGCAAGCTGAGCAGCAGGCTGCGGCCGCGACTGGCGGCGCGCAGCAACTGCGGCGCCGTCGTGGCCGCGCTGAGCCCGCGGGTAGTCCCGGCGTAGATGCTGCCTACAAGCGGTTCGATCAAGCGGTCAGCGACCTCCCGGCCAAACCTCCTCGCCACTATGTCGAACACGCTCTCGTCGTCGCTCACGTGCGTCGATGGAAGGACAATGTCGCCTGCTGCCCGCAGCATCCCGAGCGGGGAGAGGATCCCGGAGCGGGCGAGGGGCAGGAGCCGGGCCGGTGCCCCCAGCACGAGACCGTCGGGGAGCGCACGCAGGCGCCCCCTGGTGTAGAGAAGCGCTTTTGACGCGGCCGGTGCTACCAGGTCGTCGGCGAGGCCGAGCTCTTCGCACAGGGTCACACCCTCAGGGACCCGCGCCAGCAAGGCATCCGGGCCCTCGTCAACGGGCCGCCCAAGGAAGGCGGACGTGCGCAGTTTGCCCCCGAGCTGCCCGGGCTCGTACACGGTCACATCGGCACCGCCGGAGGTCAGCTCCCACGCGGCGCTGAGGCCGGCTATGCCTCCGCCGACGACGGCTGCTCTCACTGCGGCTGCTCTAATTGCGCCTGCTCTAATTGCGCCTGATCTAATTGCGGCGCCGCGCCCGGGCGGTCGAGTGTCTCCGTGTGCACGAGGTCCACCAGCCGCTCCAGCTGGGAGGGGTCCGTCGCCGGGAGTACCCCGTGGCCGAGGTTGAAGATGTGACCGGTGGCGGGTGCGCCGGCCAGGACGTCGCGGGCCTTGGTGGCCAGGACAGGCCAGGGGGCGAGGCAGGCCGTGGGGTCGAGGTTGCCCTGCAGCGCCTTCGCGGCGCCGGCACGCTCCGATGCCACGCTCAAGGGCACACGCCAGTCGACGCCGACCACATCGGCCCCGCACTCGGCGAAAGTCGCCATGAGCTCCCCGGTGTTGACGCCGAACACGATGCGGGGCACACCCAGTTGTACGAGGCCGCCGAGCACCCTACGCAGAGCCGGCATGACGTATGTGCGGTAGTCGCCCGGGGAAAGGGCCCCACCCCAGCTCTCGAAGATCTGCACCGCCGACGCGCCGGCGGTGACCTGTGCCTGCAGGCTCGACAGCGTTATCTCGGCCAGGCGCCCAACCAGGTCTGCCCAAAGCTGCGGCTCAGACCACATGAGAGTTTTAGTCAGGGCGTAGCCCTGGGACGGGCCACCCTCTACCAGGTAGCTGGCGAGGGTGAAGGGGCCGCCGGCGAACCCGATCAGGGGGGTGGCGCCGAGCTCTTTGACCAGGAGGCGAACCGTGTCCTCGACGTAGGGCACCGGCTCGGGGCGCAGCCTGTCCAGGTCGGCGCGGGAGCGGAACGGCTGGGCGACGACAGGCCCGGTGCCCGGGACAACATCGACCCCGAAGCCGGTGACGGGCACGACGATGTCGGAGAACAAGATGGCAGCGTCGACCCCGTAGCGGCGGACGGGTTGCAGGGTGATCTCGGTAGCCAGCTCAGGGCGGCGGATGGCCTCGAGGATGCTGCCCTCACCTCGCAGTTCGCGGTACTCGGGCAGGGAGCGCCCGGCCTGGCGCATGAACCACACCGGCGTGTAGGGCACCGGCTCGCCGCGGCATGCGGCAAGGAATGGGGTCATGTGCCCAACCTAACCGCCTTGCGGTCTACCCACCGAGCCGACCAAGATAGTCAATTCGGGCTATGGCGCACCCAGACCTGGACTCAGAACAGGAACACCTGGACGAGGCCTACCGCAGGCTTGAGGTGCTGCGCGCCGACACGCAGGCCAACCTGACCGAGGCGTTCCGCGAAAGAGGCGGCACCTTCCAGTCGTTCACCGAGCGCGACATCCGGGTGCGCAACAGCCTCAACCGGCTCGAACAGCTCGAGGTGGGGCACGAGTCGCTCATCTTTGGCCGCATCGACCGCGACGGCGGTGACAAGTTCCACATCGGGCGCCTCGCGTTGTCCGACGCCGAGCACGAACCGCTGGTGGTCGACTGGCGCGCGCCGGTGGCGGAGCCCTTTTACCGGGCTACGGGGGCCTACCCGATGGGCCTGCGGCGGCGACGCCACTTCATGACCGACGGGCGCCGGGTGCTCGACCTGGAGGACGAGCTGTTCACCGCGGAGGGCTCCGACGGCTCGATGCGGGCGCAGGGCCTCTCGGGCCCGGGTGTGCTCATGGCAGCGCTCGCTCGGGCGCACACGGGGCGCATGCGCGACATCGTGGCCACGGTCCAAGCCGAGCAGGACGAGATCATCCGGGCTCCGTTGCCTGGTGTCCTCGTGGTACAGGGCGGCCCCGGTACCGGCAAGACCGCCGTGGCGCTGCACCGGGCTGCGTACCTGCTCTACACCCATAGGTTCCCCCTGGAGTCCCAGGGCGTGCTGGTGGTCGGCCCGGGCCAGACGTTCCTGCGGTACATCGACCAGGTGCTGCCGTCGCTTGGCGAGACGGGGGTCGAGATGTCTACGGCGGTAGGGCTCTACCGCCAAGCGCGTGCACGAGCCCAGGAGCCGGCTGCGCTCGCCCGGCTCAAGGGTGGGCCTCGCATGGCCCAACTTCTACGGCGAGCGGTGCGCCAGCGCCAGCGGCCCCTGCGACGTGCAGTGCGCATCCCCTACGGGCGAGGGATGCTCACGGTCACCCCCGAAGCCTCGGTGGAAATGGTGAACGTTGCTCGCCGGCGTGCCGGTACTCATAATTCACGCCGGCGGGCCTTGGAAGGTCAGCTGTGGTCGTACCTGTCCACCCAGCTGGGTGAGCGGGCGGCGACGGTGGCCGGTGCCGCTGGCGCGCCTGAAGCGCCTTCTCCCACCGATCTGGGACGCGAACTTCGCCGCCGGGCCGATATTTCGGAACTGTTGGACCGGTTGTGGCCGCGCCTCAGCGCGGAGGAACTGCTGCACGATTTCTTGGGGGCTCCGGCTCTTATCCAGGCTGCCGGGCGCGACCTGCTGAGCAGCGAGGAGATCGCCATGCTCTTCCGGGAGCGCAGTGGCAGCCTTGACGAGGTTCCCTGGACCAGGGCCGATATTGCACTGCTGGACGAGGCGGCTGCTCTCTTGGGGCCGCTGTCCAAGCCGGGCCCGCAGCCGAACCAGCCGTCATTTTCGAGATCGGGCCCCAGGGCAGCGGGTGAAATGGTCCGTACTTACGGGCACATCGTGGTGGACGAGGCTCAGGACCTGACCCCGATGGAACTGCGCATGGTGAGCCGGCGCTCGCTCTCGGGTTCTATGACCCTGGTGGGAGACATTGCCCAGGCGACCGGAGGCTGGGCACCCGCGAGCTGGGACGAGATCGTCGCTCACCTGCCGGTACACAAAAGCTGGCGCCAAGTCTCGCTTTCTGTCAGTTACCGCGCTCCCGCTGAGGTCATGCGCGCCGCCGGGGCCGTGCTGGCAGAGGCTCTTCCCAGCGCCACGCCGCCTGACCCCGTGCGCGACACGGGGGAGGCCCCCCGGGTTGTCGCCGTGCCCCACCCGGGGGACATCGGGGCCGCGGTGGCGGCGGTCGTCGTCGAAGAAGCCGCCGCCGTCGCCGGCGCCGATGGGGGGGCCGACGGGAGCATCGGGGTCCTCGCCACGCCGGCAATGCTGGACGATGTCGTGGCCGCCATCGAACTGGCCGGCCTTCAGGCAGGGGTGGCCGGGGCGGGAGCCCTGGACTCCACGATAAGCGTGCTAGCGCTTGGCGATGCCAAGGGTCTCGAGTTCGATGCCGTCATCGTCGTCGAGCCCGCAGCAATAGCGGCGTTGCCACCGCACGGTTTGAGGGCCCTGTACGTGGCGCTCACCCGCTGCACCCGCCGCCTCGCCATCGTCCATTGCGAGCCTTTGCCGGCCTCGCTGGAGCGAGGGCTGCGCTCCTGATACGGGGCCCTACGAGAAGTCCAGCTCCCCGGTCCGTGTCCGTTTCAGCTCGAAGAACTTGGGGAAGCTCGCCAGCGTCACCACGGCGTCGAACAGGCGCACGGCCTCGTCCCCGCGAGGGATGGCGCCGAGAACGGGGCCGAAGAACGCCACGTCGCCCACGTGGATAGTGGGAGTCCCCACCTCGTAGCCGACCGGGCTCATCCCCTCGTGATGGCTCTTCCTGAGGGCGTCGTCGTAGTGGGTGCTGTTTGCCGCCTCGGCTAGCGACGCCGGTAGCCCGAGCTCCTCCAGGGACTCCGCAATGACCGCGTCGAGGTCCTTGTTGGACTGGTTATGGATGCGGGTGCCCATGGCTGTGTAGAGGTCGGCCAGGACGCCTTCACCGCGCTCGTTAGCCGCAGCGATCGCCACTCTCACCGGGCCCCACCCCTTATCCAGCAACTGGCGGTAGGTATCGGAAAGATCTGGTTTGTCCTCGTTCAGCACCGACAGGCTCATGACGCCGAAGCTGAGGTCGAAGCCCTTTTGGCGTTGCACTTCAAGCAACCACCTGGAGGTGATCCAGGCGAACGGGCACAGCGGGTCGAAGTACATCTTCACTCTTGGTTCCACGCCAGCACCCTACGGAACTTCCAGCACCCTGCGGAATTTGTGGTGTGCTCGGGCCTGTGAGCTGAGGCCTCCTCTAGGGGGCGGAGTGAGGTCGGTGGCGGTGGTGGCGCTCCTCGCGCCGTAGCACCGACACCCGGTAGCTGTCTATCAAGCGCCCGACGATGCCGACAGCTGCCCATGAGACGAGGACCGAGGCAACCAGGTGTTCACCGGCGCTGAGAGCGGTCGTGGTGCCAGTGGCCACGGCGAGGAGGGTGGGAGCGGAAAAGGCGAGAGCCAGAAGCACGAAGATGGCCGGACGAAGGCTCGGGGCTGTCATCGTTTACTCCTCGCTCAACGCAAGCGGGCGCAGAGCTCGTGTGCCCAGAATGCTGCGGTGGCGGGTTGGCCGTCGGCACGAGCAACCGGTACGGGGCCGCCTAAGAGAGCCGCCGGGCTGGTGGTGGCGGCCAAGTCGGTCACGGCGAGAGCATCGAGGCCGCCGAGCGCTTCCGACCAGGCGGCGACATCCTCGGGCTTGCGGGTCGCCTCGACGACGCCGACGCACATGGCCGGTTCCAGTGCCCGCAGCACGGATGTGGTCCAGGCGTCGCCCTCGGGGCGCACCGACGTCTCGATGGCCACCACGGCCGGTCGCTCTCGCCAGCGCCAGCCCCGCTTGCGCTCTGAGGCGGCCTCGGGGGAGCCGATCACGTCTTGTTGCTGGCGCCATACGCCGCGCCGGGTGGCCAAGGCGATCTCGTCAGCGGGAGTGCCGAGCTCGCCCGCCAGCGCCTTGGCCGCGCTGAGGAGGTCTTTGCGCTCGCCGAGGACAGCCACGACGCTTGTTGCCTGGTACGGCAGCGCCGGCAGCGGTGGCAGAGCGTCTTCCAACGCGGCCCGTAAGTCCGACTCCAGTTGCTCCAGGGATCCCCCTGGCGGCCCAGCCGGCAAGGCCACCACGGGCAGCCCGAGCCGGCGAAGCTCATTGTGGCGCCCGGTGAGAGCGGGGGCGCACGTTAGGGGTGCTCCCGCTACACCCGGGACGCCCGGGACACCCGCTAAGTCCGGGACGGCAGCGACCGGTGGCAGTGGTTGGGCGACGGGTGCCTGCTGTGGGACGGCGCGCTGCTCAGGGGCAGAAGGCCTTATGGGAGAGCTGGCGGGCAAATCGGGGCCCCGCAGGTCGGTGAGTATGGCCCCGCTGTGGTGCACGTCTATGTCGAGGCCATTGGAGCCTGTTTCGCCGCTCTCCCCGGCCAGGAGGCCCGCCTCAGCCGCTATACGCTGGAGCAGTTCGGCGAAATCGTCCGATGCGCGCACTGCGCTGATCATGTCACCCATGGGCGTGTTGTCCTCGGAGAGGGCGAAGCGAGACTGTTCGCTGTTCACTCTCTCGGCAAGGTCGAGTATCGACGAAGGCCCTGACTGCGCCATTTCCTCGATGAGGTCCGATAGGGCGTCCTCGGGTACCGCCGCCCCGAACCCGGACAGGGTGGCTGGTGGCAGGGCCGTGCCTGTCATCGGTCTTGGCCCCGTGGCGGCACCCCGGGGGCCGGGCGGGGCCGCGTTCGCTACATTTGCGGCCGCTTTGCGCCCGGCAGCGTTGCCGGCCTGTGCCTGTGCCTGTGCCTGTGCGGTTTTTGCCTTGGAACCGGGCTCCTCCGCCTCGACCTCGATGTACTCCTTGGTGAAGAAGCCGCCTACGCCGCCACGCCTCACCCGGTTCGCACCCACGATTCGTGCCTGCTCGCCAAGGGCATCTTTGGCTGCCTGCACGGCGAGATCGAGCGTGGGCGCTTCAAACCGCTGCTTGCTCAAGATTTACCACTCCCCGGGTCTCGAGACGGAGCTGGCTACCTAGCTCCGCGTAGGAAAGGACGGGCAGCCTCGGTGAGGCTGTCTTGACTAACTTGCGCACCGCAGGCCGCAGGGGAGCGGCGCATACCAGGACGGGCATTTCCCCCTCGCCCTCTGCCTCGCGGGCGCGATGAGCGACGGCAAGGGTGAAAGCTTCGGCTTTGTCGGGCGCGAGTGCGAGGAAGCTCCCGCTTTCGCTCGCTCGCAACATCTCCGAAAGGTGTTGTTCGAGCAGCGGGTCGATAGTTATGACCGGGAGGTGGCCGTCAGCGGCCAGCGCCGCACTGAGCGCTGGGCCCAGTGCCTGCCGGCAGGCCTCCGTGAGTGTTTCCGGGTCCCGTGTGGTCCTCACCTTTTCAGTAAGGACTTCGAAGATCTTGGACAGGTTGCGCACAGAGACGCCCTCGTCCAACAGATCGCGCAAGGCGCGGTGCACCTCAGCCAGGGTCACCTGCGCCGTACCTAGCTCTTCGACGACTGTCGGGTCCGAGCGCTTGGCGATCTCCACGAGATCTTTGGTGGCGGCGCGTGACAATAGTTTCCCGGCGTTTTGCTTGACGATCTCGGCCAAGTGAGTGGTAATGACCGATGCCGGGTCGACGACGGTGGCGCCCATGCGCTCCGCTTGAGCCCGTGCAGCGAGCGGTGCCCACTTGGCGTCCAAACCGAAGACGGGTTCTTTGGTCGGGGTCCCGGGCAGGCTCCCGAGCATGTCGCCAATGGCGAGCACGTGGCCTGGCAATGCCGTGCCGCGGGCTACCTCGGCCCCGTGCACCCTGATCGTGTATGTGGAAGCCGGCAGGTCGATGTTGTCCCTGGTCCGCACCAGAGGCAGCACAACGCCCATTTCCATGGCGATCTTTCGCCGCAAAGCTTTCACCCTGTCGAGAAGGTCGCCGCCGCGCGTGGGGTCGACCAGCTCCACCAGGTTGTAGGCCACTTCCAGCTCCAGGGGCTCCACTTTCATGTCGCGAGCCAAGCCTTCGGGGGAGTCCGGGGCGGGTGGAGCAGGCGCTGCGTCGGCGGCGTCGGGCTCGACTTTGTCATCCGCCTTGTCCGCAGGCAGCCGTCCCGAAAGGAAAAAGACAGTGCCTCCAACGAGTAGGAACGGCAGCTTGGGCAGCCCGGGGACCATGGCCAGCAGGCAAACGCCGGTGGCGGCGATGCGCACGGACCTGCGCTGGTTGAGGATCTGCAGCACGAGATCGGAGCCCAGGTCCGACTCTGTGCCCGCCCGGGTCACGATGAGACCGGTGCTGAGCGAGATGAGCAGCGCTGGCAACTGGGCAGCCAGGCCGTCGCCGACAGAGAGCAAGCTGTAGGTGTTTATGGCTGTCCCGAAGTTGTCGCCGTTTTGGAACACGCCGATGGCGAGGCCACCTACCAGGTTGATGGCCATGATCACGATGGCTGCTACAGCGTCCCCACGGACAAACTTGGAAGCGCCGTCCATGGCCCCGTAAAAGTCAGCCTCCGCTGCGACCTCGTGGCGCCGTCGGCGGGCCTCGTCCTTGTCGATGAGGCCGCTGTTGAGGTCGGCGTCGATGGCCATCTGCTTGCCGGGCATGGCGTCGAGGGTGAAGCGGGCCGCGACTTCGGCGACGCGCCCGGCGCCGTTCGTGATGACGACGAACTGGATGACGATGATGATGAGGAAGACCACCAGGCCGACAACCACTGATCCGCCGATAACGAAGTGGCCGAACGCAGCTACCACGTTGCCTGCTTGACCGTGCAAGAGGACCTGTCGGGTGACGCTGACATTGAGCGCCAGGCGGTACATGGTCGCCATCAACAACAACGAGGGGAAGACGGAGAAGTCGAGCGCCTTCTTGACGTACATCGCCGTCAGCAAGATGATGACCGACGCAACCAGGTTCAGCGTGATGAGGAGGTCGATCAGCTGGGTAGGCAGAGGCACCACCAGCATGACCACCACGCACACCATGGCGGTGGGAACGCCCACCAATGTCAGTCGGTTGCTTCGCAACTCGGAGCTCTCCCCGGCCCGGCGGCCTGATAGGTCTTACGGCCCTGCTCCCTGGGCGGCGGTGTCGCATCCGTGCTGACTGGCTTGATGTCCTATCGGCAGCACTCCCGCTGTCCTGAGAAGCCGAAAACCCCGACGAACATCGAGCAATCCGTGCGCACAAGCGAACGCAGCGTGCCCGGCGCTCAGGCGCCCCCGGCCAAGCGCGCTGCCAGCCCGCCTCGCTCTTCGATGATGCGGTCAGCCAGAGCCCGGGGGATCAACGAGGCCGCCGGTTTGTGCGGCGCCCCGTCGATGCGGTAGCCGCGCCCCGCGGCGGCAAGGGTATAGACGAAGGTGAGGAGCCTGGCCACGGCTTCGTAGAGCTCTTTGGGGATCTCGCGCTCCAGCTCACAGGCGACATACAGCGCCCGGGCCAGGGGAGGATCCTCGACCACCGGGACTTTGCGCTCGAGGGCTTCCTCCCTGATCCGCATGGCAAGCAGGTCCGTCCCCTTGGCCACTACCCGTGGAGCCCCTTTGCCTTTTTGGTACCGCAGAGCCACGGCGAAGTGGGTGGGGTTCACGACAACGGCGTCGGCAGCGGCAACAGCAGCCATCATGCGGTTGCGGGCCATCTGGCGCTGGCGCCGGCGGATGGCCCCTTTCATTTGCGGGTTGCCGTCGCTTTGCTTGTTCTCTTCTTTCACCTCTTGTTTGGTCATCCGTAGTTGCGAGCGGACCTTCCTGAACTGCACTACATAGTCCAGGGCGGCAAGGACCAAGCCGATCTCGGCTACTTCCCGTGCGAGGCCCAACGCCTTGCCGCCGACGTAGCCCGCGATGGCGAGCGAAGAGAGGGGCCCATTGGTTGCTAGAAGAGGCAACAGGCCCGTGATCGCCTGCCAGGCGACCAGGCCCAGCAACCCGACCCTTACGAGCTGCTTGGCTAGCTCCCACAACGATCGGACTGAGATGACCCGGCGCAGACCGTTCTTCGGGTTGAGGGCTTTGAACGATGGCTTCAGGCTGTGGAAGCTGATAAGGCCCCGTGTCTGTGCCAGGTTCACGACCAGAGCGATCGCCATAGTCCCAATGACTGCCGGGGCCATGGACAGCAGCGCACCTTGGATGCCTGAGCCGGCGATCGACATGTC
>DASSZK010000223.1:0-18486 GCA_035702845.1 Acidimicrobiales bacterium | reverse complement strand
GCACGACGGTGTTGCTGGTGTCGCATGACATCGACCAGGTCTTCCAGCTCGCTGACCGGATCCTCGTGCTTCATCGCGGTCGTGTAGCCGCTGACCTGTCGCCCTCGGACACGCACCCGGCAGACGTGGTCGCCATCATGTCCGGCCACGCGCCGGACGCGAGTGCCCGCCACCAGTTGACCCGGCTGCAGAGCCTCGTCGACCAGCTCGCTTCTGCAACGCCGAATTCGAGCCTCCCGCTCATAGTGTCCGCGCTCTCCTCGGCCCTGGGGATGGAGCAGCTGTGTATCCACCTGCTCGAAGACCGGTCTTTGCGGCTGGTAGCCGCCGTGGGGCTACCCGGGCCGTTGAGCTTCGCGTGGTCGGTGCTGCCTGCAGGGCTCGGTGGCGGCCCGATGGCCGAAGTGGTCGCCTCCGGGCGCATCGTCGTCCACGAGGATGTCGGTACCGCGCCGGACTGGGCGCCCTACTGGAAGGCGGCTTCCGCGGCCGGTATCCGCAGCTCATGGTCGGTACCCCTCATAGGCACCACCGGCCTGATCGGTGTGGTCACCGGGTGCCAGCCTTTTGTCGGGCGTCCCCAGCGCGACGAGATGGAGCTCGTTTCGCTGTACGCCGGTTACGCCGCAGGGACAATCGAGCGCGACAGGCTCTTCGGTGAGGTGACTGCGCGTAACCGAGTCCTGGAGACGATCCGTGAGGTCCTGGAAACCCTGGCCGGTCCGGAGCCGGTATCGACGGGTATCTCCCAGGCCCTCTGCTCGCTGCGGCGAGGCCTGCGCTGCAGCGAGGTCGAGTTGTGGACGCGCCCGCCTGGGAGCCAGCCACATTGCTCGGTGCTCGTTGACCAGTTCGGGGAGCCCCACCGGGACCCACCGGGCGCAGACGGTGGTGAAGTGGTCCGTTCGCTGTTCTGGAACGCCCCTCGCCCTGTGCCGCTTCGCCTGGCGGAGCCGAGCGGCGGGACCGTGATCGGGACGTCGTTTACGGTGCCGGCCACCCACGCTGCGCTGGTGGCGCGATGGCCAATGGCGGATGTCCCCGATGACGCTATGGCGCTCATGGAGGACGCTGCTCACTCTGTCCGCTTGGCGATGGAGCGCGACGAAGCGGAACAGGCTCATCAGCAAGCGGCCGCCCTTCGGCGTTCGCACCGGCTCCAGCGTGATTTCTTAGGGCGGTTGAGCCATGAGCTGCGCACCCCCCTCACTGCGATCAGGGGTTATGCGAGCAGCCTGCTTGCGTCGGACGTGACCTGGGACGAGGAGTCCAAAGGGCGCTTTTTGAACCGGATTGCCAGCGAGTCGGACCGCCTGGGACGGCTAGTGGGGGACCTGCTCGACTTCTCGGCGATCGAGTCGGGCCTGTTGCGCCTCCAGTACGACTGGTGCGACCTCGGCTTGGTCCTCGAGGCGGCGATTTCTTGCATACCTGGTGCAGGGGAGGCTGTGAGCGTGGACTGCCCTGCTGAGCTGGGGCCTGTCTGGGCAGACCACGACCGCTTGGAACAGCTCTTTGTGAACCTGATCGACAACGCGTTGCGGCACAATGCGCCCGGTGTGAAGGTCAGAGTCGAGGTGGGGTTGCCGACGAGTGGCATGGTTATGGTGTGCGTGCAAGACGATGGCCGGGGCATTCCGGAGGGCCTGAGGGCTCAGCTGTTCGAGCCGCAGGCCCGAGGCGCTACGAGCGCCCCTGGGGCCGGCCTGGGCCTGTCAATAGCCCGCGGTATCGCGACGGCACACGGTGGCACCATCGACCTGGAACCGTCACCACAAGGGGCGCGGTTCTCGATCGAGTTGCCCCTGGAAGGGCCGGGGGCCCCCGCAGGAGACGGCTTCAGCAGGGCCCAGGCAGGCTCTCCGGCGGCCATGGCGGTTGCTACCGGCCCAGCCGGGGCCCCGGGCGAACCAACCCGCGGAGGGTGACGCAAACCCGGAGGTTGACAGGAACCCGGAGGTTGACAGGAACATGGTGACCGCCGAAAGGAGGACCAAGGCCCTCTTGGTCGAGGACGACCCCAACATCGTCGACCTCATCCGCTCCAATCTGACGGTGAGGGGCTTCGACACCACTGTGTCGACCGACGGCTCCAAGGCTTTGCAGTTGCTGGAGACCGAGTCCCCTGACGTCGTGCTGCTCGACCTGATGTTGCCTGATGCCGACGGCTTCGACTTGTGCCGGCAGATGCGCGAGCGCAGCGCGGTTGGGATCATCGTGGTCTCCGCCCGCGGCGGCCAGCACGACAAGGTGGCAGCGCTCAACTTCGGTGCGGACGACTACATGACCAAGCCGTTCGGCATTGAGGAGCTGCTGGCTCGCATCACGGCGACGCTGCGGCGGACCCGCCCCGCCGAGCCGGTGGAAGCCTCGCCGCTGCGCATCGAGGTCGGCGACCTGGCGGTAGATCTGGAGAAGCGGCTGGTGACCAAGGGTGGAGACGTCGTCCACCTGACGCCGACCGAGTTCGCCTTGCTACGAGAGCTGGCGGTGAACCGGGGAAAGCTGCTGACCCACGCCCAACTGCTGAGGAGGGTCTGGGGCCCGGGGTACGCGACCGAGACAGAGTACGTACGGGTGTACATCCGCCGCCTCCGGGCCAAGCTGGAGGACCCCGGAGGACCGCCTGTGATCATCACCCAGCCGCGGGCTGGGTACCGATTTGTGCCTGCTTGAGGCATATGTCCGGGCTCCTACACGGCCTGCTTATGACTCCATTCACAAAGTCTTCACAGATTATTAACGTTTGGCCCGTGCTGTTCACGGACGCGTTCACAACAGCGGGCCTACCGTTTGCTTGCCGGAGCTAATCCGACAACCACTCCGGCCGGCAACGCTGAGCAGCACGTCGAGTGACGTGCACACCGCCACGACAGGGGGGTCCTTCCCCCTTGACCGCGGCAAAAACTCGGCGGAGCGTGGAACTAACCGGTACCCGCTCCACACTTTCTGAGGCAAAAAGGGGAACAAATAAATGAACATTTCCAAGAAGGCTTGGAACGTCGCTTCGGCTTCGGTGGCCCTGGGCGCCATGGTTGCTTCCATGGCCGGTACGGCTTCGGCGGCCCCTGCGGCCGGCGTTTCGGCTTCCACGTTTAACCGCAACTTCAGCACCATGGCCTCTCTCAAGGCCATCGCGGCCAAGGGCAATGGCGGCATCGGCGCCATCCTGCCGGACACGATCACCTCCAACCGCTACGTCGACTTCGACGCTCCGTACCTGACCAGGGCCATGAAGGCCGCTGGCGTGCCCGCCAAGGACATCCAGATCATCAACGCCCACGGCAGCGACTCGACCGAGGTTGCCGACGCCGAGGCTGACGTCAGCCGCGGCGACAAGGTCCTGATCATGGACCCGCTGGATGCCCCCACCGGCATCAAGATCGAGCAGTACGCCGCCAGCCACGGGGTCAAGGTCATCGACTACGACCGCCTGACGCTCGGTGGTAGCCGCGCCTACTACGACAGCTTCAACAACGTCCGGGTGGGCACGCTGCTCGGCCAGGGCCTCGTGAGCTGCATCTCCTCGTGGCACATCAAGAGCCCAGACGTGCTCGAGATGCACGGCGCCGTCACCGACAACAACGCCACGCTGTTCTACAACGGCTACAACGCCGTCCTGCAGCCGTACTTCAACAAGCACATCTACAAGCTCGCCGGTCGCCCGGCTGGTACCTGGACCCCGAGCGTGGCCCAGACCGAGTTCGAGCAGGCGTTCACGAGGGACCCGCACATCAATGCGATCCTCACGCCCAACGACGAGAACAATGCCCCGATCATCACCTACCTGATCTCCAAGGGCATCAAGCCTCACACCATCGCCACGACCGGCCAGGACGCCACGCCTCAGGGCCTGGGCAACATCCTCACCGGCTACCAGTGCGGCACGGTGTACAAGCCGATCTACCTCGAGGCTCAGGCCGCCGTGGCCCTGGCCGTCTACCTGCGTGCCGGCATGACTCCTCCTGCCGCCCTCGTCAATGGCAAGACCCTGGACAGCACCGAGCACAAGATGGTCCCCTCGGTCCTCCTCCCGCCGGAGTGGGTCACCACCTCCGACATGAGGAGCACCGTCATCGCCGACGGTTTCGTGTCGCCCGCCGTGCTCTGCAAGGCGCCTAACGCGACTGCCGCCGCCTGCAAGGCTGCCGGTATCAACCCGTAAACCGTAACGTTGTAGCGTTGTAAAGCAGGACGAGCAAGCGCCTGGGACCTCGTGGCCCAGGCGCTTGCTTGACGCCAGGGACCGAGACCGCCCACGTGACGGGGTGGCCGCTTAGGCGAAAGACTTGTAAGTAATTGGGGGCCTCGGAGAAGGCCAGGCCAGGAAGGCGGCGGGGGTCCTCCGGTCAAGCTATGGAGTGCCAGGAAGGGAGGCCTCAGGTGGCTGAGGCGTTACTCGAGCGAGGGCAGACCTTGCTCGAATTGCGGGGTATCCAAAAGCGGTTCGGCCCAGTGCAGGCACTGGAAAACGTCGACCTGACCATAAAAGCCGGCATGGTCACTGCCCTGTGCGGTGACAACGGAGCGGGCAAGAGCGTGACCATCCGCACCATCTCGGGCATTCACGGCCCGGATGCCGGGCAGCTCTACTGGCGGGGAAGGCCAGTCAACATCCATTCGCCGAAGGACTCTTCCCATCTCGGCATCGCCACCGTGTACCAGGACCTCGCTCTGTGCGACAACCTGGACATTGTCCAAAACATGTTCCTCGGGCGTGAGCCAACAAAGTTCGGCAGCCTCGACGAGGCGCCGATGGAAAAGGCAGCGCGCAAGACCCTCGCCGACCTAAACGTGACGACGGTGCGTTCTATACGCCAACCCGTGGCATCCCTGTCGGGTGGCCAGCGCCAGTCGGTCGCGGTAGCGAAGGCTGTCCTGTGGAACTCGCAGCTGATGATCCTGGACGAGCCGACCGCCGCCCTCGGCGTGGCTCAGACCTCCATGGTCCTCGGCCTTGTGCGTCGCCTGGCGGACCAGGGCTACGGCGTCATGTTGGTGTCGCACAACCTCAACGATGTTTTCGAAGTCGCGGACCGCATCGCGGTCCTGCGCCTGGGCCGCACGGTGGCCCAGGGTGATGCTTCGGAGTTTGACCGCCAGAGCCTGGTGGAGCTCATGACCACCGGCAGCCTTTCGGGCGGCCGCACAATAGCGGGCGCGCCGGCAGCTCACGGCGCCCCGCATGTAGGAGCGAACTGAAATGGCCACGAGCGAGCAGGGCGTTAGCCGTACTGACATCGAGCAGCACGGAGCTGTCGTGTCGCAGGTTGCGTTCGAGGAGCCACAGACGACCGGCGCAGCCGTCCTGGCGGCACCAGACGTCTTGGCGAACAGCCTCGGAGACTTCACCTCCGCTTGGTGGCGCCGGGTTAAAGGCGGCGACAGCGGCGTGTTGCCGGTCATCGTCGCCTTGGTTGTCATCGTTGTGGCATTCGAGCTGCAGGACTCGCTGTACCTGCACCCGAGCAACATAATCAACCTCATCAACTACTCGGCGATCTTCCTCATGTTCGCCATGGCCGAGGTGTTCGTACTGCTGCTAGGCGAGATCGACTTGTCGCTGGTTTATGTGGCCGGCATCTCGAGCGGCCTCGTTGCCTACGGAGTCCTCGCGCCATTGAACCTGCCGTGGTATTTGGCCATCTTGTTGGGGCTCGCTACTGGCAGCGTCCTCGGCGTTATAAACGGCATGCTGATCGTTTATCTCCGCCTTCCATCCTTCATCGTTACGTTGGCGGGCTGGATCGGTTGGCAGGGCCTGATGCTTTTCGAGTTCAACGCCATCCCCGGAGCAAGCGGGGGATTGTCGATCAAGGACCCAGTGCTGACGGTCCTCAACAACTCCTCCCCGGGCCTCAGCCCGATCGAGAGCTGGATCGTAATGGCAGTCCTGGTCGTCGCCTTCGGCGCTTACCTGATCGCCCGTCACACCCGCCGCCAGGCGGAAGGCTTGGCGGTGCCGCCGATGAGCCTCACGGTCCTCAAGGTGCTGGCTATTGCCGTGGCGGGGGTTGTGATAGTCCTCGTGTGCAATGCGAACCGCGGCGTAGCCAACATTCAAGAGGGCGTGCCCTGGTGCATCCTGATCATCCTCGGCGTCTACGCGGCTGCCAACTTCTTACTGTCACGGACAAAGTTCGGCCGGTATGTCTACGCCATCGGGGGCAACACTGAGGCAGCACGTCGCGCCGGTATCAACGTAGGAAGAGTCCGTATCGCCGCATTCGGGTGCAGCGGGTTGCTCGCTTCTATCGCAGGCATCATGTACATGTCAGAGAGCGGTGGCATCAACACCAACATCGACCCCAACTACGTTCTCTATGCCGTCGGTGCTGCGGTCATCGGTGGTGCGAGCCTCTTTGGCGGCCGAGGCAAGCCGATCCATGCGATCCTCGGCGCCCTGGTCGTCGGTGGCGTGTACTCCGGCATCTTCCTCATGAGCCTCGGTGCCGACGTGCAGTACATCGTCGTGGCCTTGGTGCTCCTCGTGGCCGTCACTGTCGACTCGGTGGCCCGGCGCGGCGGTGGTACCTCGGGTGGCGGCAAGAGCCGGTTCCGCTTGCCGGCCTTCCTGCACTTCGCCAAGTCTGACTCTACGCACGGCCGCCGGGTCTAAGGGTCTGGCCACAAAGGCTCCACCTCGGGCAACCGCGGTGGAGCCTTTTCGTGGGCTGCTCGGCAAGGGTGGCGTCTCGGGTCGGGCGTGCCGTTTCACGGCGTCCGGATCGACCGGTCTGCTTTGCCGCGCTAGGCTCAGCCGGTCTATGGGGGTGTAGCTCAGCCCGGAAGAGCGCTACGTTCGCATCGTAGAAGTCGCCGGTTCAAATCCGGTCACCTCCACAAGAAAGACCAGGTCAGGCGGGGTGCTGTGAAAGCCCCTTGAGTCATGGCCGAGTCACGTAGTACCTTTCGTGACTCAACGTGACTCAACTGACCTCTTTCGTGACTCAAAGAGCGGTCCGGCGTGGCTAGGCGCCGGCGCCTGCGGGCGCCCAATGACGGCGGGTCCATAGACCAGCTGCCCAGTGGCCGGTGGCGCCTCCGGGTCCGGCCCGAGGACGGCAAGCAGGTCACCTACGGCATCTTCGACACCGAGGAAGAGGCCTTCCAGGGCCAGGCCCGGTGGCGCCTCACCCGCCTCCTGCCGAGGGACGACCCGGCGCTGGCTCCCGAGCTGCCTGTGAGCGTTGCGGTCGGCGGTGTCCGCTGCGACGAGTGGTTCGAGCGCTGGCAGGCCGACAAGTCCGCCCGCCAGTCGGTGGTCCGCCTAGGCCGGTCGCGGGGTGGTGCGGCGTCGACGGCGGCTCGAGACTGCGCCCAGTGGGCCAAGTGGTGGTCGCCGGCGCTCGGCCAGGCGTTGCCGCACACCGTCACGGCCGACGACATCGCCGGGGTGCTCCGCTCCATGGAGGCTGCAGGCAGGTCACCCAACACGGTCCGGACCCACTGGGTGATGGTGCGGGCCTTCTTCTCCTGGCTGGTGACCACCGGCGTGCTCGACAAGAGCCCTGCGGCCTACCTGTCGCTGAGCGTGGACCCGGCGCAGGACAGGGTGCGCGAGATCGTGGTGCCCGACTTCGTGTTCCTGGACTTGCTCTACCGCCAGCTCGCCACGGTGGAGGACCGCTTGATCTTCGAGCTGCTGCTCGGCACCGGAGGGCGGCGCTCAGAGGTGGCGGGAATGCGCATCGGAGACGTGGACCTGGCGGGCAAGAAGGTCTGGGTCCGCCAACCGGTCGTCGAGGTCGAGGGCAAGCTCGTACGCTCCCGGACGACCAAGGGCGGTCACGCCCGCTCGGTGATCATCGGTCCCCAGCTGGCTGCCGGCTTAAAGGAGCACATCGCCACGAGGGGCAAGGTCGGTCCCGACGAGCCGCTGTTCACCAGCCCCGAGGGCGGCCCTATCCGCTGGCCCAACTACATCGCCCGCAGGCTGCGCCCGGCTGTCGAGTCGGCAGCTACGCGGTGGGCAGCGCTCGAGCGTCGCAAGCTCATGGACCAAGGGTGGAGCCGGGCCGACGCCACTGCCCAAGCTCTGGCGCAGGCGGCCAAGCTGCGCAAGCTCACACCACACCATTTGAGGCACACCGCCGCCGCGCTGCTGTGGGCCGCCGGGGTGAGCGATATCGAGGTGCAGCTGATCCTGGGGCACGCCGACATCGAGACGTCACGGCGCCTTTACGCCCACCTGCTGTCGGGCTCGGCCGAGAGCGCCGCCGCCAGGGTCGAGCAGTTGCGCCAGTCCCGGCGCAGTTTGGGGCGCGGGTAGAGCCAATGCAGACGCCTATGGCAATTTCAGGGCGCCGCGCGGGACAAGCTCCACGCCGCTACGCCAACACAGGGAACACGTTTATGATCGACGGGGTGCCATGTGCGTGCTTGGTACCGTCAGCGGCCGTGGGCGGTTGATCTCGTGTTCCACGCGCAATCGGCCTTCAATGACAATGTTCTTCGCGCTGCAAAGTCTTGTCTTCGGTCATTAGGGTTCCGGGGCACGGGCTTGCGCTATTATCAGCGTGAGGGTGAATATGAACTAAGGTTGCGCTTCCTCAAAAGCGTACATAACACGTCCAGCTCAGTAGAGTTCACTATAGAGATGGCAGCATATTATGGACACCAGACTGAGACCATCTGGGCCACCAGGATCGGGGGAGTGCTGCCCATGCTCTCGGAACATTGGTGGAAGCTTCACGCGGAAGAAGACGTCCAACGGGTCACCACCGAGGTTGTGGACGCAATAAAGGGGCACGCTTCACCTGCTTTTGCTGCACTACTACGCGTGCCGGGATTGCCGGGGACGACCTTGGCCCGCATCTGGCCCCGAAGTTTCGCAGGACAAACCGCAGCTCTGACCGAACCGTACCGGGACGCTCCGTCTCGGCGTCTCCCCCTCTGGCGAGAAGCGCTGGTGCAGGCCACACTGGTCCGTCTGCTATCGGATTCGCAGTTAGTCGAGCGCTTGTCGAGTTCTGCGTGGTTTAGGCACCTAGTCGTATGTGAAATACTCGGTCGGGGTCTGCAAAACGAAGGTGCTATGGACGTTGTACTTGACCGCTTAGAGCATGATCCCGATCCCGGAGTACGTGCCAGTGTCGCGCGCGCCTATGGCAGTTTGGCGTTGAGCGACGAGGTCGTCGATAGACTAAGCGAAGCGGCGCAGGAGGACGAGGACCTCGAAGTGAGGTGGAGCGCCACCTACGCGATCGATCAGCGTGAGAGGTACGGGCCCGGATGGGTGGCGAGGGGCCGCAACGCCTGGTGGTTCGATGCCAGGCCAACCGGGGTACCTGATCGCGAATTGCCCGCCGAGTTACTCGACAAAATACCGGCAGAGGCGGTTCGACGTGGCATGACAGTGGCTGAACTGACGGCCAGGGCCCTCGCCGGGCTCCCTGGCGAGGATCCGCTTACCGCATATCTGCGGGGCGAATGAGCTGGGTCGGCGAAATCGTTTACGCCCGCCACTGGGAGCCTCGGTCTGATCGCGGCTGGCAACATCAGCCTGTCAGGCAGCTCGCTGAACAGTGCCGGTGCTATCGTTGCCAGCGGTGGAGTCACCATCAGCGGCTCACCTGACACGCTCTCGTGCGGTACGTACGGGGGGCTCGATAACGGTGTCGGGTGCCAAAGACACATTCGGCGCCTGCCCCGTGAAGTGATGACGCGCGGCCGCTTGTTTAGATGCGGTCTATGGCGGGCCGCGCTGGCCTTGGCGGTGTTAAGCATGTCGGGGTGCGGGAGCCCCGACGGCCGGACCGCGACAGTATGTAAACCGCCGAGGCAGGTGCTGCTTTTTAGGGGCCATCTGGGCTATCTCGAAGTCGGGCTGCCATGGGACCTGCCCGCCTCGCGTTCGGCTTGGGTGACCAGTCCTGACGAGCCGGACGGTTTTACTGCGGTCTTTGCGAATGGGATCGCTTCAGTTTCAGTGGTGCGCGCGGGCAATGCCCCGCGACTGGCACGCCGGCAGGGCGCCCGCGCCGGTGAGCGGTCTCTGGACATCAAGGTTGTTGTAAAGAGCACGAACAAGTGGGTGTGGCTACCGATCCACGCCGGTCGGTGGCAGCTTTACACGGACGACCCGGGTGGCGTAGACGTCGTCGCCGTTAGTTGCCCCACCTCCTGAACAATCCAAAACTGCTGAGCCAAAGGGGAACAAGTTGGAGCGCCGGTGCAGGACGACGAATGACAGTCAGCCGGCGTGGCACGGACGCTTCGCCAGCGAAGGAGCCGAGGCGTAGGCCCCAGCGCAGGCCGTTGATCGAACCCAGCCGCGCATGCCTATGAAGCGGGGCCGAGCCGGGACGATGTCCCACGACTACCGCTGGCATGGCACCGTCGACGCCTTCACTGCCTCGGACGTTGCCACCGGCAAGATCATCCGGTGGGCTTTCCGCGACGGAGTTGCGACTGCCCCTCTCTATGATGAACCGGTGACGGCGCCGACGATTCATGGGATCCTCTCAGTTGGCTCGATAGAACAGAATGATTGAGTCGTCCTGTCACTGCTGCGCTCGTCGGGTCTGTGGTGCTCGGCCCCGGATGGAGCATAGGGCCCAACCCACCCATGAGATCCGGGCTGTTGCCTACCCGGCACGCCGGTTACGTCGCCGGTTCTGCGAGATATAGCTGTCGAGGTCCACGGCCGTCAGCCTGGTCGCCCGGCCAATCTTCACATAGGGCAACTTGCCTTCACTGAGCAGGTTCTTGACGGTCCTTACCGACACGGACAAGTACTCCGCCGCGGCTCGGACGTCGAGCAAGCCGGCGACGGGGGAGCCGAGGATAGGAGCCCTTTCAACGACGGTGCTTGCCGGCCTGGCGATTGACACCTCAGCCCTCTGGCTTACGGCCAGCGTTGCTTCTCGTCTAACGACGACATAGCTCGGTATTAGCGCCTTGGCCTCCAAGACGCTGGTTCCCGCAACGACTGCGGCCGACGAAGCACGGCGTGGCGCCGCCGATAAACCGTTCGGGCGTTGCCCTTTGGTCATTGTTCCTCCCAGCGCGCCCGCCTGTTGGCTTGGCGCGAGGCGTGGATGGTCGCTGCCAACCACTCGTCGCCGGCCGAGACGTGGCCGGACCCGGCGTAGGCCCATTCCTTGATCTCCGCCCTATCTGGAGGCTCGTTCGATGACCCGCTGCGATATTGCTGGCGAGCTTGGCGAAGGGCGCCCAGGGTCGTCGACCAGTTGGGGCTCTTGGTCATCCAATGACCGCGATAACCGAGGGTGTGGGCCCACTCTTGGAAGTGGTACGCGGCTAGCGCCGGTTGGCGCCCCAGGTCCCATGCAGCTTGGACCAAGCGTTTCAGATGGTCGGGGGCTTGCAGGTTACGCACGCCGCCGGCGTCCAGGCGGTGGTCCATAGCTCCTCCGTAACCGACGGATTTCGTGGTGTACTTGGCGAGGTAAGAAGCGAGATGCCGCCGCCCGTCGAGCGAGACGGGGTCAACCCGGTTTTGCGGGCCCCAGCGCACCAGCACAGACGGCTCGACCGGGTTCGGGGCGAGAACGTGGTGAGCAGCCTCGGTGACCGCTACCACCAGGTGGCCTGTGTCGACGAATTCCGGTCCGTCACTGCTTTCCGGGGCAGGGTCGAGCCGTACTAGCGCGTGGACGTGGACTACGCCCCTTTCTTGGTACTCGATGACTTTGAGGTAAGCCAAGCGGTAAGAGTCGCCGAAGGACCGCACGGGCACTCGCAGGTGCCGGGCGAGACGCCGGCGTGCGGCGATCAGCGTCCGTCGCCAGAGCTCGCCGACTCTGTTGTTCCAAACCACCGTCCCCACGTAGTCGTAGGTGCTCGGGCAGATCGGCGTACCGATGTACGGGTCCCCGGGCCGATGCACGCCAAGGCACCAGTGTTCTTCACCACATGGGCAATGGACGTGACCGGGATGGCAAAGGCGGTCCTCATCGTGGCCGGTATGTACCGGGCCGAAACTCGGTGCCGTGAGCGTGGCGAAGACGAGTGGGCGGCTGAGTACCTCGGCGGTTACGCCCTTTCCTCCGGTGAGACCGGCCAGGATGAGCTGGCGTGCGTCGCCTTTGTAAACCGCGGCGCAGGCGGGGCATACGGTGGAGCGGCGGGCCTGGCAGGACTTGAGGAGCACCCCGTCGGGCTCGGCTGCACTGTCGTAGGCGACGGACAGCTCGCCGGTCGTGAGGTCAACAGCGCGGACGCCACCTTTGAGGCGTATAGGGCGCGCGCAGCCCCCAGTCTGTTGGAGCTGCGCGCTGAGCCGGTCCCATCCGCTGCTCGCGATCCTGTTGATCGCCTCGGCCACGACGTCCAAGGAGGGCGACGGCGTCTCAGCGGGGTTGTGCTGCATCGTCAGATGGCTTTGCGGAGCCCCAAGGCTCGGCTCGCGAGCACCTGGAGGTCCACGTCGGTGAGATGGTGCGCCTTTAGCCGAGTGGGTTGTGCGGCCTCGTAATGCAGCCATCCCACGCCACGTTGGTTGGCAGCAATCGTGTGGCTGGTTATATTGCTCGACGCCCACCCAGCGCCGAGGATGGTGTCGGACGCCGCCGGTGTCGTACAGCGCAGCGCCCAGCGGTAGCCGAACAGGTCCCGCAGGCTGGTGGGGATGATGTCCGAGCCCGGTTTCTGGGTGGCGGCGACCACGATCACGCCGGCGGCCCGCCCCCGCGACACGAGGTCTCGGAGGAGGTCACAAAAGCGGTCCCGGGCTTTGCGCTCCAGCCATGTGGCATAGTGCGCCAGCTCGTCTATTACGACCAGGCTTAGGGCCGACCCGGGGATGATCTTTCGCAGCCCGTCACGGAGGAGCTGATGGTAGCGAGCCTCCATTTCGGCTTGCACACCGGCGAGGAGGTCGATCGCCTCATGGATGTCAGTACCGGCATGGCCGTTTGCCACGTCACGCCAGGCGGCTAGTTCTACGAGCTTGCCGTCCAAGAGAAATAGCTGGGTTTGGCGGTCGAGCGCGGCGGCGGCAACAATCTGTGCCAGTGCGACGGACTTGCCGGCGCCCGGCTCCCCGCCGATGAGCAGGTTGTGCCCGGCGAGGCCAATGCTCACCTCGTTCCCCGTCTCATCCCGGCCCACTGGCACCGGCTCCCAGAGGTCGGTACTGCCCCGGTCCATCCACGGCCAGCGCCCCGGGTCGGCATCAAGGGGGTCACTGCGCAATGCCCGAAGGCACGCATGGCCGGCGCTGGTGGGGTGGCGCTGGATGCGGATGTCGTGGACGGCGAGCCAGGCGGCAATGGCTTCAGAGCGGGACTCGAGTTGCGTCACGGTGCCCCCGGGGCCGGTGCGTACATCTGCCCATGCGCCGCAGTCGTCCTCGCGGTAGCGCAGCAGCCATGGTGCGCCCGGCGGCGGGACGGCGATCCGCAAGGCCTCCTTCCAGCGGCGTTTGCGCGCCCGCTGGCCAAGATGGGTGGCCAGCACGGCCCGCGAGCGGGGGGCGAGGAGAGCGGTAGTCGTCGCGAGCACGAAAAGCACCTGCACGGTCGCGCCCCCCACAAAATCCCCAATGAATGTCAGCACCCAGGCGGCCAGGACGGTGACGAGTATCTCGACCGCCCAATTGCGCATCCAGTGCCAGGCGCAGGCCCATAAAGGAGCCCGAACGGGGGTGGTCATGCCCTTACCTCCCAATAACGTTCCAGAGCGTGGAAAAGCCCGAACATGCAAAGAGCCGTGATCACAGGGTTGGTAGTCGAGGCGGTCACCGCCAGGAGCACGGCACTCCTGGCGGTGACGGCTGCCTTACTAGGGAACATCAGCTGGCGGCCCGAGTGGGGGTCACCGGCTCGATGCGAGAGGCGCGGTAGGCGATACCCGACCGGTCTCCCATGGCCCAGGGCACGGCGACAAGCCCGGCTGGGCGGACCTGAGCTCCCTGGGTGATGCCTTTCGGTTCACCGGGGACCTTTACGGCGATGACCTCGGCCACCCCGTCCGACATGGCGACCAGCGCCACCTGGAACAGGGGAGTGCCGCTCTCGTCAGTCTTCGGCCTTCTGGACTCGAAATCGACTACGGGCTCAGCGTTGCCGGCGCAGATGAAGCTGACCAGGTTGGTATCGATGGGAAGGCGCATTGCAGTTGTTCCTTTCGTTGGTTGTTGGTTCTGGTGGGGGAGTCGCCCCCGTAGTTCAGGGGCGGGTGCGGTCACGATTTGTAGGACGGGAGTGCTTGCCGCGGGCTGCTGGCCGTGCCTACCGAGGACCGACCCGCTTGTTTCTGGTTTCACTCCCTTACGGTCCACGTGGGGGCCAAATTGAAACACGTCGTGCCAAAAAAAAATCCAAAGGCGGCTGGGGATGGCTGGACTGGGCTGGAGTTGCCCAGAAGGACCGCCGCTGTTCACGGCGACGTGGCGCGGCCATAGGTGATCCGCGCCCACAGGCGATGAGCGTCCTTTCTTCACTCACCGCCGATGGGGAACCGGGGTATGCCGGCTGGGCTCGGGCTGGCGCCATGGATGGCCAACCTCCGATGGTCCGCATCGGCAGCCCGGTGTAGGCGGAAAAGCCACTAGGTGTTGTTCCTTTCATGCTCGGTGGTGCTCGGCTTAGACGACCTCGAATGAGGGAGCGTCAGCCTGAGCCAAGGCCCAGGCTCGGGTGCCCTGTCGCGTAACTGCCTTCACCCCTTACTCCGGGCCACGAGGGGGCGGAATCGCGACAAAAAAAGTTTGAGCTGGTACGAGATGGCAGGTAGTGGCGCCAGCCGGCAGATGCTCGGTCGGCGAACGCGACGAAGCCCGTCCTGGCCGGCAAGGACCCGGGAACCCGAGCTGTAAGGATGGGCGGCCCGTGCTGCCTTACTTGCCACCACGCGCTTCGACGTTCCCGCTGTGCCTGGTGCTCGGGTCGCGTTGGACGTGGTGTGGAATCTCGATAGTGGGGCGTGCCAGGGCTCGGCGCCGGTGTCAAGGGCGCTGCGCGTCCCTTCGGGACGACCCCTGCGGGGTCGCCCTGGACCCCGTCACCGCTCCCTGGCACTGAGCAATGAAGGGAGCGACGCCCAGGCATCGCTCCCGATCGGGAGCGCTCGTCCCAGGGTTAGTTTGGCGGCGTCGCCAGTGCTCTGGCGGAGGGGATGCAGCGCAGCACCGGTCGGGGGTTCGCCCCTAGCGAATTGCTAGTGCTGGTAAACTACCTGGACGTAGTTTGCCCCTAGCGAAGGAGATGGTGGCGGCGAGTTCAGGCGATATTCGGTTCGACGTGCCGCTATACACAGTGGCAGAGGCAGCACGGGCCATAGGCGTCAGCGCGGCCACGCTTGGGAGCTGGGTGAAGCGTCCTGCGAGTGTCCGGCAACAGGGGGAACACCCCCCGGTGGTGACGTCGGTCCCATCCAACAGTGTTCGCCAGCCCACGATCCCATTCGTCGGCTTGGCTGAGGGCCTCGTGCTGGCAGCGGTGAGGCGTGCTGGTGTGCCGCTGCAGCGCATAAGGCCGGCGCTCGAACGGCTCTCTCATGATCTCGGGATCGATCATGCTCTGGCGTCGAGGCAGCTCTATACGGACGGTGCAGAGATCCTGTTCGATTACGCGGAGCACTCCCCTGGCGAGGCGGTAATGGTCCGGCACCTGGTGGTCGTACGCAACCAGCAGCGGGTCTTCTCGGAGGTGGTGGACCAGTACCTGCAGCGGATCGACTATGCCGAGGACGGCTATGCACGGCTCCTCAGGTTGCCGGTGTACAGCGTTGCCCAGGTGGTCGCTGATCCGGAGCGGGCCTTTGGTAAGCCCATCTTTGCCAGGGGTGCGGCGAAGGTGAGTGATGTGCTCGACCGGTTCTGGGCGGGGGAGGATTTGAACAGCGTGGCCGACGACTTTGGCATCCCCCGGGCTGATCTGGAGGATGTCGTCCGTGTCGCATCCCGACGGGCTGCCTGACCTCTTCCTCGACCGCAGCCTGGGCCGCCGGCAGGTCCCTGACATCCTGCGGGCTGCCGGCTTGCGTCTCACCACGTTGGCGGAGCGCTACGGCATACCTGCCGATGAGTCTGTCAGCGACGTCGTGTGGCTTAAAGACGCAGGCGAGCGTGGCGAGGCGGTACCCATGAAGGACGCCCGCGTCAGGTACAACCCCGCGGAAAAGCAAGCGCTCCTGGATTACCGAGTGAGGGCCTTCTGTCTATCTAGCCAGGCCCTCACCGCGTCGGCGATGGCGCAGCTCTTCCTTGGCCATCTCGGGGCCATGGTAAAGGCGTGCGGGGAGCACGACCTGGGGTTCTTTGTTGTGACGAAGGCCGGAGTCCGCAAAGCCGTGCCCTAGGTTGTCGACTTGGCAGATGCCCCGACGGCCTTGGCAACGGGAGGTGTCTCAGTCACCGAGGAGTCGCTCCTCCAGGTCCGATCGCCTTCGGCGTCGGACCCACCGTGTGTGAGAACTTCCTTTACAAGGATCAAGGATCAAGGATCAAGGATCAAGGATCACGGATCACGGATCCAAATCAAACGTGCTAAGTATCGGAGCGGCTCGCTCGAGGCTTGTGTACCATTGCGCTAACAGACAAGGGGACTTACATGGACTTCGACCTGTATTCACTTGGCAGCAGACTGTTCGAGCACATGATACAGAGCCTTCTGACACGAGTCCTAGGACCCGAGATCGTTCAGTATGGTGATGGGCCGGATGGCGGCCGCGAGACAGTCTTTGACGGTGAATACAAGCTCGGTGGGCGGACGCTCAAGGGTTATGGAGTCGTCCAGGTGAAACACAGGCTGCGTCGTGGCAGCGCTGCCGACGAAAATAACTGGGCTCACGTTCAATTGCGCCGGGAACTCGACGCCTTCCAGGATCCGAGGCGCAAACGACGTACTCCACTCAACTATATCTACGTTGTCAACGTTCACCTGAGTAGCACCGCTGGCACTGGCGGCCGCGACCGAATAGAATCACTGTTCAAAGACGCCCAAAAGCGTGGCAGGGGGTTCCGCAATTACATTGTATGGGATGCGACTGACGTAAGCCGACTTTTGGAAGCCAACGCCGAGGTGCGCCGGACATACGCGCCTTTCCTGCTGACCTCGGGCCTCCTCTCGGATGTAATCGACACGGCGGTGCTTCACGCGGGTGGTCAGGCAGCCCACGACGCGATCCTAACCTTTCTGGAGAAAGAGCTACTCGCGGATCAATCGGGTACGTTTGACCCGCGCGGCGGCGACGGCAGAAGCATGCCACCCATTACCGTAGGGTTTATGGATCTTCCCGCGAAGGCCGACGTTGCAAGTTTTTCTTGGCCTGTCGGTCGAGGCGTTGTCCGTACTGTAATTGATCTTAGCACCCCGCTCAACCAGCCTTCGACCAACGCTAACACCTTTCGACAGGCGGGAAACACTCGTATACTGCTCGTTGGGGGTCCTGGCCAGGGGAAGTCCACGATTAGCAAGTTTATAGCCCAAATACATCGCCTAGCAATCTTATCGGTTTCGGAGGTAATGACGCCCGAGGCACATCGGGTTGCGTTGCAGCTGGGCGAAGCGATGAGCGATCAAAAGATCAGTCTGCCGGCTAATCGCCGCTTCCCAGTGCGGATCGAGTTGAAGGCGTTTGCGCAATGGTTGTCGAGTCGCCAGTCAGGGTCGGTACTCCAATATGTAGCAGAGCGAATAACCAGCCTTTCTGGAGCGCTCTTTGAGCGGCAGTCTGTCGCAGAGTGGCTAAAGGCATATCCGTGGCTTGTGATACTCGACGGCCTTGATGAAGTACCCGGGACTGCTAACCGTGATGCCCTATTGCAAGCTCTTTCCGAGTTCTGGGTAGATATAACGCGCTCACGTGCAAATATCGTCACTCTTATCACTACTCGTCCGCAGGGCTATCATGGAGAAGTTGATGTAAACATCCGTCTCGACCTAGAGCAGCTCGAACCATCCGTTGCCGTGAAATATGGCCGCCATCTCATCGAAGCACGCTTTGGCGCAGACCGCGATAGAGTCGAAGAACTATGTACCCGGTTGGAACGCGCGTCTGAAAACTCTGCTACTGCCCGACTGATGACAACGCCACTACAGACGGCGATCATGTCAGTGTTGGTGGAGGAAGTAGGAGTGCCGCCCAAACAGCGGTGGCGGCTATTCAAGCTATATTTCGACGCAATCTACAAGCGTGAGCGCAACAGAAATCTTGCTACATCGGAGTTACTCGCCGACCACGAAAATGTGATAGTAAAGTTGCATCGCGCTGTTGGGCTCGGCCTGCAAGTCATGAGCGTGAAACGCGGTGGCCCGGACTGCACGATCGATTTACACACGTTAAGTGGCATCATCAAATGTCTGCTCGAGGACGAGGGTTACGAAGGCGAGCCTTTGACAACGCTGACACAAGAAATATTGGCCTGCGCGACGGACCGACTAGTGTTCCTGGTTGGCCACACAGGCGACACATTGGGTTTCGAACTGAGAAGCCTTCAAGAGTTTATGGCAGCGGAAGCGCTAAGCGACGACGACGATGAGAAGGTCCAGACTAGGCTTGAGGCCATCGCCACCT
>DASSZK010000168.1:0-10571 GCA_035702845.1 Acidimicrobiales bacterium | reverse complement strand
GACGCCCGAGCCTCGCTCGGGCTCGCCGGTGCCGCTCTTTGCGCTCTCGCCTAAGGCTCCAAGCGCGTGGCACCCGGTTCGAGCACTGGGGATCTGGTGGCATCCCCAGGCCGCTCGGACGTGGGGGACGAGCAAGCTTGCGACCGGTCCAAGTCGGCGACCACGCCGATCATTTTCACAACGGCCTGTGTTGCCAGCTCGAGGATCGATTCCACCGCCGCCATACCTTGTGGAGTCAGATCTTCGGCACGAGCGGCGATGCTGCGCCCGCCAGCCTGGCGTAGCTGGGACAGCAACGCCAGCTCAGAGTCGGTCTTGGTAGCGAGTACGTCATCGAAAAAATACGCTGCGGGCACACCGAAGAAGCCAGCCAGAGCCTCGACAGTGCGGATAGTGGGGTTCTCACGTTGGCCCTTGCGCAGCGCCCAGATGTAGGCAGCGGAAACAGGCTCGTAACCCTGGGAAACAATGCCCGAAGCCACTTCTTCCAGGCTGTAGGGTCGCCTTCCCTCGGGGTGCACCGTCTGGAAGAGGTGCTCCAATCGTTCGGCAAAGGTGCGCGGCGCACCCGTATCATCCACCTAGCACCAACCGTTGCATCTGACCCTGCCCCCCTGGTCACCAAAAGACGCTCGTGCTATGCCTTGCGTTTGCACTCTGGTTGCGGGAGCGTGGCACCGGAGACGTCTGCGCGGAGTCCCCGCAAATGAGGCAAACGAGTTCAAGTTTTGGCGGCGCCAGCCCAGGCCCGAGCACTCCTTCCCGGCTCCACGACGACCTGACCGGGCGTCGCGGGAGCCAACCGAGAAGACGGAACTGGGCGCCTGTGCTGGCACTTCCAGCTATAGCTTAGTGACACAAGGCCGGCCCACCCGCGAGGGCTTGCGGCGGCCTCGACATCAGCACGCGGTGTGCCGAAACCGCCACTGCCTCACAGGATGACAGTTGCGTAAACGCCGGTCGCCGGCACACCTTGCACCAGCCGGCTGGGCACCAGCCGACAGCGCACCAGCCGATTGCATGGCGGCGAGCACCGCCAGCGGCCATCAGGCAGCTGAAGGGGTCGCCGCCTCCGCTGCGCGAGCGGTAACGCCTTGCAGGTCCAATAGGTACTGGCTTCCCATACCTTCGAGGAGGTCCTCGCGGTTGTCCTCGATTAGGGCGTTTACCTTGGACGTATAGTCTTCAGCGATACGTTGTATCTCGGTGTTGCGGTCCCGGCGGCTCGTTGCCTTTTCACTCATTGAAATAAGTCCGTGCACCTTGGTCATGTCGGGCACCTTTCTGTCACCAGCCGTTCACCGGCTGGTATAGGACACGTAGGCAGGTACTCGAGTCACCCCGATTTTCCTGCTCATCATGTCCTCTCAACCATCATTATAGCGACGTTCGGTAAAGCGCGACCAACCAATTACGACTTGTGCCAAACATCACGACGCACCTGTGCCAATGCGGCTGTCCGTGCCCCGCCATTGTTTGGCTAATTACCTATATAAACGGCGTTTTTGTGCCCTGGGTGCGACTGGCCGCTAAGACGTCCAACGATGGTTTGGAAGTCCGAACATCGTCGGCCAAAGTAATAAAAGTGCACCCGGCTCCCCTGGGGGGCCTGGCGGCGGCGACACGAGCCTGAGGGTGCAGGCCGAGGGCTTGGAGCCCGGGTGACCAGGGCCTCAAAGCACATGAGGGCCCATAGACTGCCGCAATGCCGGACACGGACGAGCTACGCGCGTTCATTGAACGTCTGTCCTGCCTGGACAGGGCCTCCTGCTCGCCCGGAGAGGGCGAGGCGGCCGAGCTCATAGCCGCGTCACTGCGCGATGCCGGCGCGCACGCCCAGGTGGAGCGGTCGTGGGCCCACGGCACCTACTGGTGGCCTCTTGGCCTTACATCCGCCTGTGGCATCGCGGCTTGGTGGTTGGCGGGGAGGGGACGGCGGGCCGCCGGCGCGGCGCTCGGCCTGCTCGGTGCCGCTGCGGCCGCGGACGAGCTTGTGGCCGGTCGCCGGCCACTTCGCCGGGCCCTGCCTCAACGGGTCGTGAGCAATGTCGTCGCTCACACAGGAGAGATCGGCGCACCTAAGAAGCTCGTCCTCGTCGCCCATCACGACGCCGCCCACACCGGCCTGTTCTTCGACCCTCGCATCACAGAGGCGGTGGGGCGTCTCCTGGAGCGCCCCGGGGACGGGCCGCCGCGCCAGCCCGCCCTGATGGCCCCCATCGCTCTTGCCCCCGCCGTAGCTGGCATCGCGTCGATAGCCCGGTGGCGGAGCCTTGGCGGCCTCGCCGCTCTCGCGTGCGCGGGCATCATCGTTTCCTTTGCCGACATGGCCCTCAGCAGCACCGTGCCAGGCGCCAACGACAACCTCACCGGCGTGGCGACACTGTTAGGGGTTGCCAGGTCACTCCAGCGCGACCCTGTCGAGGGCGTAGAGGTCGTGCTCGTCTCGACAGGAGCCGAAGAATCGTTGATGGAGGGGATGCGAGCCTTTATGGGCCGCCACGGGCACGAGCTCCCTTTGGAGAGCACCTGGGTGCTCTGCGTCGACACAGTCGGTTCCACTCATCTGGTGATGCCCGAAGGAGAGGGCATGCTACGGATGCGCCTGTACGACCCCGAGCTAAAGGACACCGTCGCCGCTTGCGCAGAGCGCTATGGGGTCAAGCTGCGACGAGGCCTACGAGTGCGCCTGGGCACCGACGGCTACGTCGCCATGCGCCACGGCCTGGCGGCCGCCATGATCATGTCGATCGAGGACCATGGCGCCCCGTCCAACTACCACTGGCACACGGACACGGCGGGCAACGTCGACTACAGCACGCTTGAGGGCGCGCTGGCACTGGCAGAGAACCTCGCCCGGGCAATGGCCGACCGGTAGCGACGAGACAGTCCCGGCCGCTGAGCCGGCGGTGCGCTCCCGGCGCGCCCTCCCCAACCGCGACCGGGCCCAAAGTTCCATACGCTGTCTACGCCCCGATGTGGCGCCTTAGGGCGTGCGCGTCCAACAACAGACAGCCAAACGAAGGAGCACCGCCTTGACCATCGCCCCCCAGCCCCCCGAAGGTACCGAGACCACCTCGCAAGCCGACGCGGGCCGCACCGAGGGCGCCGACTGGTGGCGTCAAGCAGTCGTGTACCAGATCTACCCTCGTAGCTTCGCCGACTCCAACGCCGACGGTATCGGAGACCTCCGAGGGATAACGAGCAGAGCGCCTTACCTGGTAGGGCTCGGGGTGGACGCGGTCTGGCTGAGCCCGTTCTACCCTTCCGCCCTGGCGGACGGGGGCTATGACGTCGATGACTACCGCGACGTCGACCCGCGCATCGGGGACCTGGCGGACTTCGACGAGATGGTGCGAGCCCTGCACGAGCGAAATATAAGGGTGATCGTCGACATCGTCCCCAACCACACGTCGGACCGCCACCGCTGGTTCCGCGAAGCACTTGCCTCTGGCAAAGGGTCGCCGGCTCGCTCGCGGTACATTTTCCGCGACGGCAAGGGCCCATCGGGGGACCTACCGCCCAACAACTGGACGTCGGTGTTCGGAGGGCCAGCCTGGGAGCGGGTAACCGAACCGGATGGGAGCCCGGGACAGTGGTACCTGCATATGTTCGCCGTGCAGCAGCCCGATCTCAACTGGGACCACCCCGAGGTCCACGAAGAGTTCCTCACGACACTTCGTTTTTGGTCGGACCGCGGAGTCGATGGCTTCCGGGTGGACGTGGCGAACATGTTGAAAAAAAACCTCGACCCCGCGTACGACGCCATCCGCTCGATCTTGGACTCGCACGACCTCTTCGTCGAAGGTGAGCACCCGCTCTTCGACCGTGATGAGGTGCACGACATCTATGCGGAGTGGCGCAAGGTTTTCAACGAGTACGACCCTCCACGCATGGCCGTAGCGGAGGCCTGGGTCCCCGCCCACCGCCGGGCTCGTTACGCATCTCCCGAAGGGCTCGGCCAAGCTTTCAATTTCGACCTCCTGCAGGCTGATTTCGACGCCGAACAGTTCCGCCAGGTCATCGTGAAGAACTTGGCGCTCGCGACCGAATCAGGCGCCTCATCGACGTGGGTTTTCTCCAATCACGATGTGGTGCGCCACGCAACCCGCTACGGGTTGCCCAAAGGCACAGGTCGCAACGGCGTGGGCACCGACGGCAAGGATTGGCTGTTGGCCGGCGGAGACCCGGCGCAGGTAGACGCTGCACTCGGGCTACGCCGAGCCAAAGCAGCGACTCTGCTGATGCTGGCATTACCTGGTTCCGCCTACCTGTACCAGGGTGAGGAGCTGGGCCTGCAAGAGGTGGGGCAGATCCCCGACCGTGCACGCCAAGACCCCACTTTCTTCCGGAACAAGGGGGTGGAGGTCGGACGCGACGGCTGCCGCGTCCCGTTGCCTTGGGAACCGGAAGGCTCGTCGTTCGGTTTCGGAGCTGATGGGGCACACCTGCCCCAACCGGAGTGGTTCGCTTCCTATGCCGCTAGTCGCCAGGACGGCGAGACTGGGTCGACGCTCAACTTTTACCGCACGGCACTGGCCCTCCGGCGCCAGCTACAAGGCGAGGAGTCGCTTGTCTGGCACCCGGGACCAAAGAGCGTGCTGCATTTCTCGCGGCCGGGCGGCTGGCATGCCGTAGCGAATTTCGGGGGCACCCCGGTGGACCTGCCTGAAGGCGAAGTGCTCATCGCCAGCGCCGAAGCCGACCGCGGCGTCCTTGCCCCCGAGTCAACGGCCTGGGTCCGGGTTGAGCGCTGATAGCGGTGAGCGCCCCTGCCCAGTACCATCGATACTGCTCGCTGCTTGCGTTACATAACCTGTCAGGGGCCAGTCGAGGGGCGTTGCGATGCCGGATAAGGGTCAGCGAATACCCGACCAGGCGGGGCAACGTGCCAATAAAGGCACGAGCGCAGCCGGTCCTACGACTCCTAGGCACTCGCCGGCCGGGCAAGGCCCGCCCTCTTTGCTGGCCGGAAAGCGCCGGTGGCAGGCCGGCGATCCCTGGGCGAAGAGGGCGGACGTTGCCTTTCCTGGCTGCGTGCGACGTTTGGCCGGCAACTGGGCCGATCAGGAGCCGGCAGACGAGGTGCCGGGCGCCCCTGAGCTCGTGGAACAATCCGCCGAGGCGCTGAGGATGTAGAGCGACAACGGCCCGGTGTTGCTGAAGTCGATGGCGACCGGGCCGCCGTCGAGCTGGAAGGTGTAGGTGGAAATCTGGTTGTACTTCGGCTGAGCCGTTTGAAGGTCGTCCGTGTGCTGTAGCACCTGCACAGTCACCATCCCCCCGGTTGCCCCATTGTCTTGTGCGACCGCGGCCATCGTCATCGTCAGCGAACGACAGCTATTAGGAGAGCCCAGGGTATAGCTTTGGGGGAACTCGTAGGCGCCCACATTTTGGCAGCGATCTGGGAGCGTGCCTTTACCGTTCGGGGATGTCGAGCGCGGTGTGCTGCCGCAGATCCAGTCGATGTAGTTGTCGATATGGCCGTTCACTTCTACAAGCCCGCTGCGGCCATTAATGCTCTGGCAGCCGTTAATGTATTGGCACCAGGTCATGAAAGGTACGGCCCCGTAGACCGTTATCCCTTCAGGGGGCGTGATGAAGCGCAGCTGGCCCTTCCACCACAGGTTGGCCCGGTACTCGACGGCGCCTTGGGTCTTTTCTGTGACGCCGAGGGCCACGCACTCGTTACCCTTTACCTTGGACCCGGCGCGGAACACTGCGGCCCACTTGTTCAGCGCTAGGCGCTGCTGGAGGTACACGGTGGACCCTGCAGGCGCGTTTCGGGCACACAGCTTGGCCGTCACCGTACCTAAGTCAGGTGTGGTGGTGCTAAAGCTCAAGGAAACCGCAGGAGCCGGCGCCGCGGACGCTGCCTGGGCACCTCCAAGAAGAGCTGCCATAGCTGCCCCAGCGCTTATTGCTGCATACAACTTCGTGTTCATGGCTATAACTCCGTTCGTAAGGTGAAGCACCAACATGGTGAGGGTCAGCATTATCTGCGCCGGTCTGGACGACAATGGGAAGGCTTTCCCGCTAAAGAGACTGGGGAGAGTTCCCTACGGCCATTAGGTCCCCGATAGGCCCCTTAGCCGCTAGTAGCAGCAAGGTTTATGAGCCATTACCTTGTCTTTTGGGGGCCACCAGGCATCGTGCGCGGCAAAGGCAAGTGGGCACAGTATTAGGGAGTGTTCCCCCATCCCGCCGTTGTCGTGGCCCCGTGGCCACTTTGCGAACAGCTCGGGACGGAAAAAGCCGAAGGGTATTTTCGGCGGCACAAGCTTGCTATTGGTCGCCCGCCGGCTCGCGGGGGACGGCTTAGGTCGCCAGAGCGCTCCGCAGCCGGGCGAGGCGCTGCCTGTCGAGCGAGTACCACACCCATTTGCCTCGTCGGTCGCCGTGGACCAGCCCGGCATCAGCGAGGATCTTCAGGTGATGAGAAACGGTGGGCTGCGACTTGCCCAGCGGGACCACGAAGTCGCAGACGCAGACCTCGCCTTCCGGCGCAGCGGCGAGGATAGACAGGATGCGGACGCGCACCGGGTCGGCGAGGGCGCTGAAGGCAGCGGCCACGTCCGCGGCCTGGTCAGCCGCTAGCGGGGCGGCGAGCAGCGAAGGGCAGCAGGGCTCTTGCACCTGGTGAGCCTCAGTTCCCTTCTCAGCCATCCCTTAGTCTCCTATTGACAACTCTCAATGCATCGATAACAATGGATGTATTGAAGCCATTGAATGTTACCGTGGAGGTCGTCATGTCCCGAGCGCAGTTGGCCTTGAACGTATCCGACATCGGCAGCGCCGTTGAGTTCTACTCGAAGCTTTTCGGTGCGCAGCCGGCCAAGCGCCGGCCCGGCTACGCCAACTTCGCCATCGCCGACCCACCGCTCAAACTGGTCCTGATAGAGACGGCATCGGCCCGCGGCGACGGCGTGCAGGGCGCGCTGAACCACCTGGGCGTCGAAGTACAAAGGCGTCAGCAAGTCCGGGCCGCCGTTCGCCGCTTGACCGACCAAGGCCTCACCCCCAGGGTCGAAGAGTCGACCACCTGCTGTTATGCGGTGCAGGACAAGGCCTGGGTGGCTGACCCCGATGGGACACCTTGGGAGCTCTACACAGTCCTGGCCGACGCGCCGGCAACCTCTGGCATAGGTGGGGATGGCATGTGCTGTCCAGTCGAGGACGAAGTAGTCGGCACCGAGGCCCCCGCCTCGTCGGCCTGCTGCTAGAGCTGGGAGCGTCCGTTGCCCCGTACCGCCGCCTCATCTCAGGCCCCGTTGGAGCGCCGGCTGCTGGCCGAGTTGCTCGGCAGTGCCCTGCTCGCCGCCATCGTCATCGGCTCGGGTATCGCCGCCCAACAGTTGTCGCCCCACGACGTCGGCCTCGAACTGTTCGAGAACGCGGCAGCCACGGCTGCCGGGCTCTACGCCATCATCTTGATGCTCGGCCCCGTGTCTGGAGCGCATTTCAACCCAATCGTGTCTTTCGTCGACGCCGCTTTCGGCGGCTTACGGTGGCGGCACGCTTGGGCGTACTTACCGGCTCAGGTTGCGGGTTGCACTGCCGGGGCGGTCATCGCCAACCTCATGTTCTCCAAAGCCGCCGTCTCCATCTCGGTGCACCACCGTGCCACCGCGGGGCACTTTCTCTCCGAAGTCGTGGCCACCATGGGTTTGCTCACCGTCATCTTCGCCTTAGCCCGCAGCCATAGGGGCGCATCGGCCCCGGCGGCGGTTGGCGCCTACATCGGCGCTGCATACTTCTTCACCAGCTCGACGAGCTTCGCCAACCCCGCCATCGCAGTAGGGCGGATGTTCTCGAACACCTTCGCCGGGATCGCCCCTTCTTCGGTGCCGGCCTTCATTGCCGCCGAGCTGCTCGGAGGTGCGCTGGCCGTCCTCGCCATCAAGACGCTGTACCCGGGAGTCACGGCATCGGAGGCTTCCGAGGTAGTACTCCCGCACATGGCCTCGGGAACGGACGTCGCCGCGCCTCGCGTGGGAACGGCACCCGCCAAGCCTGCCCGCTGAAATCCGATGAGCCGGTAAATATGAAGACGTCTGGGTGGTCCTCGCCAGACTGTTCTCGAACTCGACCTCATCCCCTCTAAGTAGGGCAATCAGGGCATACAGAAGGTTGAACCTCTCAGGAGCGCCTCCCGAACGGTCCAGATGGGTACCAAAAAGGGCCAAGTGGCTCAACGACACCGAGATGGCCCGCCTGATCGAGCACTACAAGGCTGGCGCCACGGTGTACGAGTTGGCCGTAGAGTTTGGAGTCCATCGGACGATCATCTCTCAGCGCCTCAAAGGCGCTGGTGTAGCGATGCGACTCCAGCCCCTGACAGTAGATCGGGCTCAGGAAGCGGCCGCACTCTACGCCACAGGCATGTCACTTGCTGACGTCGGCACTCAATTGGGAGTCCATGCCTCAACGGTACTTACTGCTCTGAGACAACAAGGAGTGGAAGTGCGGAAACCGTGGGAGCATCCCCGGGACCGAATCACTAATCGCCCCATGGTCTTACCCGCTGAGTAAAGGCCCGCGCTTAGCCCTATAGGCATTTCACACTTGCAAGTATATACTTCTGGACATAGAACCCGAATCACGATGTCTCACCAAGCGAATAAACCCAGCTTCATAAAGCGTCACAAGATCTTAAGCGGCGTTATCGCTATCTTCATCTTGTTCATGATCCTGGGAGCCGGAGGCTCCCCAAGCAGAACTCCATCAGCCAGCACGTCTTCCTCCGGACCGGTAGACACGTCCACGACCAACACGGGCAATAACTCCGCCGCAGTCAACCCGTCAACTCCGCCCCCAACCTGTACAACCTACCAGCCGCTTAACTCGCAATCATGGCTAGAGATCGTGAAAGACCCTACCTCATATCAAGATGAGTGCTATACGGTGTATGGAGAGGTAACTCAGTTCGACTCTGTGACGGGTACAAGCTCATTCCTTGCCGATGTCGGGGGAGTCCAGCAAACACCTGAGTACGGATTGGTGTCTTATCCAACCACCACATACCTGACAGGTGATCCAACTGTTCTGCAAAGCGTCGTCCAGCAGGATCTCTTTACCGCCAATGCCATGGTGCTTGGGACCATAACATATAAAACAGCCATAGGGACTCAAGCTACTGTTCCGGCGCTTCAGGTCAATTCAATACAGGTCACCGGCACGGTAGGCAACTAGTCGATCTCATCAGCCAACCTCTATGTACCAGCTGATTCCCACATCTGTCGGAAGCTATCAAGTTGCTGAAACGCCTCTGCAGGTTCTGCCACAGGGAGTACTAAGTAGGCATAGTCGGCCAGAGCGTGCATGAGATGGAGATACCGTAGCTTCTGATTACGACTCCGTACGTAGCTGTTTGCCCCCACGACCGACCCAACAATTGCAATCACCACCCCGGGAATACTGAAAGCCCAGCCCCACCTTCCCGACCCAAAGCTGGCCCCTACCGCGGCGAACGCCGCCCCGAGCGCCGCGCCAGCGCCCGTGAAGATTGGCCCCCAGCGCGTTTCCCAGGCCTGCGACTTCTGCTTGTCACGAGCCTTGGTGTAATCACGCACTATCACACCATGCAGCTCCTCCAGATCAGCCAGAACTCGCCATCTCCAACCATCCGGGTCATCAAATCCGTTGCCTTTGGCGTCTGTTGAGAACTGCGTCGCCTTCAGAGCATCCCTAGCCCAAACAAACTTGGCGTCGATGCCATCTGCGGACCTTGGCGCCCCGAGGTCAGCCTCTTTCGCTACTACGACCTTAGGACTGTTGCGGTGTATAGACATACCGGAACCCAGCGGCCTAAAAGCGCCACCCCTCCAATCGGATCATTTCGAGGAACCGGTGGCAGCCAACCCCGACTTGAGCACACACGTAGGGAATCTTCGGGCGGTTTGCCGTACCATCGAAGCCCTCACCGGTCAACACGATTGCTCCCTTAATCTGGGCGAGCGCGATCACGAACGGATCAGCCCGGTTTCGCCCCTTCAGGTTCATCACCAGTCGTTCATGATCCACCAGTAGCTCAGTCACAGCCGTGGTCGTGCTGGCATCGGTCGGCACAAGGAGGCGATCCTTACGAGGCTCGCACCATGCCTTGACGACAGCATCTTTGGTCTTCACCTCCTCCCAGACTTCTTCGGACACAAGGAATCGGCCCTCATCGATGAGGCCGTCGACCCGCTCCCACAGCGCCGGGAAGGCCTCCGCGGGGTAATATCTCTCCAAGCCATCGATGAGTGCGCTGGTGTCCACGGAATATACCGGCTGAGCTTCGCTCATCGAGCTGCCTCTTCGAGCTTCGGAATCTGGTCGAATCGAACTTCCAAGTAGTCGGCCGCGTCAAGTGACGAAATTACGCGCTGCTCATAAGCATCCAAAACGGTTGTGATGTAGCCATGACCGAGGTCACGAGCCTTGACCACGTAATAGCTTGGACCGTTATCTGATGCCCGGCGACGTTCTCTCTCCCGCTGGCGAGCATCTTCATACTGCTGCTCGAACTCAGGCTTGCGGAGGTGGTAAGTGTCCCAGTCAGCCTTGCCAAGGCTTATCAGGCGAAGCAG
>DASSZK010000123.1:0-5641 GCA_035702845.1 Acidimicrobiales bacterium | reverse complement strand
GTGCCTGCGCCCCCGCACCAGGAGCCCTGCGCATTGCGGGGCGCATACCCCCGGCAACGAGTGGGACGGTCCTCAGCGTGGAGTCGAGTGCAGGCACATTTAGCGTGCTCACGCCGAAGGGCGCTGACGTGACGGTCGATGTGACCTCGGCCACCAAGTACATGGAGCGCGGAGCGACCTCACCCACCCTCGCCGATGTCAGCGCCGGAGAGGTGGTGGTTGTTGGCGGGACCACCTCATCTGGCACGGTGACGGCCACTTCTGTCGGGATCCTCGGCCACGAAGGTGCGCCTCCTGGCCCGGCAGGCTCCACCGCGCCGGCCGCCACGGGCGCGGTGCTCAGCGTCGACACCGCCGGCAACAGCTTCAACATCCTGACGCCCAAAGGCAGCACCGAGACCGTCGACGTCACCTCTGCGACGACCTACGAGGAGCCCGGGGGTTCCTCCGCAGCTCTCGCCAACCTGAGCCGGGGTGAGCGGGTGTCGGTAATGGGCACGTCATCTACCGGAGGGACTGTGAGCGCCACCTCGGTCTTCGTTGAGCCTGACGGGCTCGGCGGACCAAGGCACGGTCCCGGCATGGGCCGGCCCGGGCCGGGCGGGGATCTCCGCGGTGGTCCCGGCTGGGGCGAGCCACCGGCGGGCCAGGTCCCAGCAGGCCAGGCCTCAGCAGGCCAGGCCCCGGCGGGATCCTCCGGGAGCGGTGCCGCCGCGACAACCACCACGACGGCCGCTGCAGCAGCCGCCTGAGCCTGCCATGGTGCCAGGAGAGGTGACACCGCATAATTAGCCCTTGCGAAGATACGGCCCGGCTCGCTCCGCGCAGCCGGGCCGGTAACTTCAAGCGCTCGGTGAAGCTCTTTCCCGGACCGCTCACCCACCGCAGTAGTCACGAACGTACTTCGCAGGCGAGGCACACCGGCACGTACACTGCATCGACCTACTCTCCCGCCCCTTCGGCCCTCTCGAAGCACGTCACCATGTCACGTCTGCCGGTCAGTTCTTATCGCCAGCCCGCTCAGGCCCCTGCCAGCACCTCCAGGAGAGGCGACCATCCCGTCGCGCTCTTTATCACTCACCTGTTCGGGCCCGTGAACCTAGCTGGGGCCGTTGTAGTCGTCACCGCATTGCACGCTTCTGGCCTCGCCGGCCTGGCGTGGGCCGCCTTGGCAGCGACATTCGTGGCCGGGTTGCCGTTCGTTTACCTCTTGCGAGGCGTCCGGCGAGGCCGTTGGACTGACATCCATGTCGGCGTGCGTGAACAGCGCCCCGCTGTGCTGCGTTTTGGCCTTGGCTCTGTCTGCACCGGGCTCGCGATCTTATGGCTGGCCTCCGGGCCCCGACAGCTCATCGCTTTGGTGTTGGCCATGGTCGTCGGCCTGGTAGCGCTAAGTGCAGTGACCCTCGTTTGGAAGATCTCTTTCCATACCGGGGTGGCCTCTGGCGTGCTGGCCGTGTTGGCGCTGCAGTTCGGGCCGCCGGCGCTTTTAGGAACCCTCGTCCTCATAGTTATCGGGTGGTCTCGCACCCGGCTCGGTGACCACACTCTGGCGCAGGTGTGCGCAGGCGCTGTAGTGGGGGGAGCTCTGGGTGCATGTGTTTACGCCCTGGTGGCCTGAGGCGGGCCCGAGCGGGCCACCTCGCCTGTCGCTGCCGTGTTAGGCCGTGCGGGGTGGGCAAGGATGGAACCCCACAGGACGTGAACCCCCTCAAGAAGTGGAGCCGGCCATCTCCACCAGCACGGGGCTCAAGCACCAGTCGGGATGGTCGCTTTCCAGCCGGGCCAGCCAATAGGGGCTTTCGAACAAAGCAAGCAGGGTCTGGTCGCGCCGGGCCATGATCTTTACCCGCCCGCCCGTCCGCAACAACTCCGCCGCCGTACGCTCGTCGGTCCGCCTCGCCAAAGTGTACGGCAAGGTGGACAGCTCGACAGCAGCGCCGAACTCCTCGGAGAGACGGTAGGAAAAAACTTCAAACTGCATGCGGCCGACAGCCGCCAAGACAGGCACCCGGTCCCCGTCAGGCTCATAGAGGACCTGGACGACACCCTCTTGTTCGAGCTGTTCGAGCCCCCGGCGGAACTGCTTGGACCGCCCGGTGTCAGCCGGCCGCGCCACCGAGAACAGCTCGGGAGCGAAGGTGGGTATCGGAGGAAAGCTGACCGCCTCCGCCGAGAACAGCGTGTCGCCGATCCGCAGATCGCTGGCGTTGACCAAGCCGACCACATCACCTGGGTAGGCCTCGTCGATCGTGTCGCGCTCGGAGCCGAACACAGAAGCGGCGTACTTTGTGGAAAATGGCTTGCCGCTCGGGCCGTGCGTAACGACCATCCCCCGCTCGAAGCGGCCCGAGCACACCCGTACAAAGGCGACGTGGTCGCGATGAGCCGGGTCCATGTTGGACTGGATCTTGAACACGAAGCCCGAAAAAGGCGCCTCCAGTGGGCGCACCCGGCCAGACGCGTCCGGGCGCCCGGAAGGCGCAGGGGCGAGGTCCACTACGGCGTCGAGGAGATGCCTCACGCCGAAGTTGGTGAGCGCCGAACCGACAAACAAAGGGCTCGCCTCCCCAGCGAGGAAGGTCTTTTCCTCGTAGACGGCCCCGATGGCATCGAGGAGCCCCGCCTCCTCCTCCGCCTGGGCCCACGCGTCGCCTTCCTCGGCCGCTGCCTGCTCCGCGCTCAGGCGCTCTTCGTCGGCCATACGAGCCCCATGGGCGGTACGTGAAAAGCGCACCATCTCCCCGCTACGCCTGTCGAGCACGCCCCGGAAATCCCCGAGCACGCCAACCGGCCACGTAAGGGGCACGGGCTTCAGGCCGATCTGCTCTTCGATCTCGTCCAGCAGCTCCAAGGGGTGCTTGCCGGGACGGTCGCACTTGTTCAAGAAAGTGAGCACCGGCAATTGGCGCGCCCTGCACACCTCGAAAAGTTTGAGGGTCTGCGCTTCGACACCCTTGGCGACGTCGAGCACCATAATGGCGGCGTCCGCGGCGGCGAGTACGCGGTATGTGTCTTCAGAGAAATCACGGTGGCCCGGCGTATCGAGCAGGTTGACGACGCGGTCGCGGTAAGAGAACTGCAGGACCGTCGAAGTGATGGAGATGCCGCGCTCCTGCTCCATCGCCATCCAGTCCGAGGTCGCCCTCCGGCGGCTGCCCCGAGCCTTCACCGCCCCGGCTTCGGCCACTGCCCCGGCGTAGAGGAGGAACTTCTCGGTCAGGGTGGTCTTGCCGGCGTCGGGGTGGCTGATGATGGCAAAGGTCCGCCGGCGGGTCGCCTCGGCAGAGATCGCTCCAGGAGCGGGCGCGCTCATCGGGCAGAGGCTGAAGCAGGGGGCATGAGGCTTCCAGGCTACAGGGCGGGCCGTCGCCGGTAATGGGGCACAGGCCAACCGCTCTGCCGCCTACACGGCGCCGCCTCTCGACCGCCGGCCTCTCGCTCGGGCCCTAGATCGCTGCGATAGGCCCACTGCCGGCGGGACAAGAGTGCCGGCGCTGTAGCTTGAGCGCCCATGCCCCTGTCCGCGACCTCCAAGCGTCTCGTAGAGCGCGGCGACCTCGACGAGCTCACGATGAGAGTGAACGGCCTCGTGGCAGACGGGGACTGGGAGGAACTGGCGGAGCTGCGCGAAGGCTGCCGGCGTGCCGTCGAGCGGGGCAAACAGCTGTGGCCAGTCGCATCTCACATCGAGTACCGCCTGTGCCTCGAGGGACCGCCCGTATGGGCCGCGACCATGGTGGAACAGGCCGGGGGCCGGTTCGCGCTCGGTCCCCTAACCGAGGTGGCGGCGTCCGCACACACATGGGAAGAGCTGGCACCACATCTCAACGCCACCCCACAAGCCGCCATGGTGGCCCACGAGCGAGTGGTGAGGGGCGAGGACCTGGGTGCAGATGCCCGAGCAGCCGCGCTTCCCGAGGTGCTCGACCTCCCGCTGCACCTCATGCCCTGGGAGCCTGAGTACGCCGTGGCGCTTTACCACCCGGACAAGCTCGAGGCGCCAACCCCCCGGCTCCCCCAGCCCGCTACCGCCTACTCCGATGCGCCCGGCGCGCCTCCGCCCGAGAACCCCGCTCCCAGTCACCCCGCTCCCAGTCACCCCGCTCCCAGTTACCCCGCTCCCAGCCACCGGCACGACTTTGCCTGCACGGCCATGGAAGAGCTCGTTTCTGCCTGGACCGAGGAGTCCAACGGTCGCGCCGAAGCCGTGTGCGTGGACGGGCCGGCGCGGCTCGCCATCACCGCGCTCGGTGCTCGCCACGCCCGGACTGCCGAGCTTCGCCTCGATGAGGCCATGGCCCTAATGGCCTGGGCGGCAGCCAGCGGCGGGGCGCACGGGCGCCGGCGGGGCGCAGCGGCTGGGCGCTTTGGCGCATGGTGGGCAGTGGCCGCCCTTTGCGGTTGCGACGACGGGCCCCTGGCTGTTGCCCGGCTCGGCGAAGCGGCCTCCGGGTTTGCCTGGTACCTATGGGACGCAGGCGAGCCGGGGACTGGGTGGGCGTGCCGGTTGGCGGTGGCGGAGGCACCGGCACCCGGTGGCGGGCATTTGCCACGCTCTTGGGCGCTGGCGGCCACGGACGCCGCGTAGCAAAAGACCCGCCGCGAGCGACAAACGGCTATCTGTAACGCAGCAGCCCTCGTAGGCCGTGGTCAACAGTGCTCGCCGGCACCATCCGCACTGATGCACCGGTCAAGAACGCGGCAGCGAGCGCCACGTCGGTGAGCCTGCTCTCAACGATATCCGTAGCCGCATCAAACTCATCGATTGCACCCCGCTCCAGCGACGCGATCAATGGCGACCTCGACAAAAACGCCGTCCGTTGGTCCTGCGGGCCCTCGTGGACCAGAAGAACGTCGACCTGAGAAGCGGTCAACGCCTCCAAGACTGCTCCCGGGCCGCCGACGGTCATTCCCTTTGTTCCGAGCTCTCTGGCTTGGGCCAGTAGCTGCGCCGTGTCAAGCGCCACGGCGGTCTCGACCGCCCTGTGCACTTCGTGCAACCCGTCAGAACCGTCGGCAGCACGGCTCAACTGGGCGTGTTTCAGGAGATTTTTGAGCTCCGCCCCCGAGTTTTCCTCGAGAAGAGCACACGCCCGCGGCTCGCCTCCATAGATCACAAGGCGAGGTGACACAGCCTTTACGAGCCGCTCCAGCGCGTCAGTCACATCTTTGGCGTTGCGTTCCCATGCATTTTCCACTCTCTCCTGGTAGCGCCGATGAGACCAGCCGCCACTGGGCACTTTATGGAGCTCGGGGTCGTGGCGGTCAGGATCGCCTGCGGTCGTCGAGAAGCTTTCCCCTGGGCCAAGCACACAGATGTCGGCTCCCGCATGGTCGCATGCGACAGTGATGTAGGGTACGTCGTGCTGGCGCCAAAGCAGCAATTGGCCGACCGCGGGGAGCGCTCCGACAAAAGCGCTTTCTTTTTGGACCCTGGACAGGCCCACCTCCGCCAGTAGCACTTTCCCGTCACTTACAACGGCGCAAGCGGCTGGGCCCGCTCGGCGAACGGACTGCAGCGCATCCCTTGTCGCTTCCATGTCCTCAGGGCTTGCACCCTTATCTGCCAGTTCCCGGCGTAGATCCTTCCACCGGGTGCCAGCCCGACGCCCGGCATCCTCCGTGGCGACATCGGTGT
>DASSZK010000074.1:0-5101 GCA_035702845.1 Acidimicrobiales bacterium | reverse complement strand
GCGACCTCAGCATTATCAGTGCTGCGCTCTAACCGACTGAGCTATAGCCCCAGGCGCCACAGGCCCTGGTCAGGCTACCAGAGAGGACGCAGTGGCCGCCATCGGCGCAAGGGGTGGCGCCGGCCTCAACCCGGAGAGGGGGTACGCCCCGCACAGGACTGCCGGCGAGCAGCACTACACGTGCCGGCCCCCGGCGGCCATGCCTCATTGACGACGTGCGAGCCGGGCGTTACACTTCGTTTCATTACATAACCTGAAACGGCGAGTAACCCGTTTCTACCCAAAGGGGGGCCTTGTGGGATCAGATCTGTGGCGGTGCTCGCCCCGGCATATGAGCGAGGGGAGAGCGCGCTCCGGTGTTTGGCCGGCTCTTGTAGCCGGGACGCTCTTAGTAGCCGGGACTGCGGCTGTGCAGGGAGAACCCACCGCCTGGGCAAGCGGAGGCGCGCCGTACGGCGGCACGCCCGCCGCGCTCCCCGGCACGTTGTACGCGGCAAATTACGACACCGGCGGTCAGGGTGTCGGCTACAGCGTGGCGTCGGTCAACGGGAGCGCCAACTCGTACCGCAGCGACGGCGTCGACCTCGAGACGACGACCGACACCCAAGGCACGACTGGGGCAGGCGCGGGTTACGACGTCGGTTGGACGGCAACCGGTCAGTGGTTTGATTACACAGTGGCGGCGGCCACCGCCGGTACTTACGCCGTGAGTATCCGGGTGGCGTCACCCAACGGAGCCACGGACGGCCTGCACATTGCCAGCGCGTCCGGGGCCAACCTATCGGGCAACATAAATGTCCCCGCAACCGGCGGATGGCAAGCCTGGACGACGGTGACGGCGACGGTAACGCTTGGCGCGGGCACCCAGGCTCTGGTCATCGACCAGGACAACGGGGGTTGGAACCTGCACTTCATGACCTTCACGAGCAACGAAGGGCCCTACGGCGGGGCACCTGCTGCCGTACCCGGCACGGTGGAAGCAGCCAATTACGACACCGGCGGCCAGGGCGTCGCCTATAACGTGACGTCCACCAACGGCAGTGCAAACAGCTACCGGCCCGATGGGGTCGACCTGGAGATCACTTCCGATCCGCAGGGTACGAGCGGGACTGGTGCCGGTTACGACCTCGGTTGGACTGCTGCGGGGCAGTGGTCCCGCTATACCGTCAACGTGGCCGGCGCCGGCTCGTACACGCTGAGCCTGCGGTTGGCATCACCAAGCGGTGTCACGGACGGGCTACACATAGCGGACAGTGCCGGCACCAACCTCTCCGGGGACATTACCGTACCGGCGACCGGTGGCTGGCAAGCGTGGACCACGGTCACTGCCACCGTGACGTTGCCTGCCGGTACCCAGACATTGGAGCTCGACCAGGACAACGGCGGGTGGAACGTCCACTACCTCAGTTTCGCCTCGGCTTCAGAGATCAATTCGTCGGCCTGGTATGAGGTCGTCAACGAAGGCTCCGGGCTTTGTGCCGGTGCAGCCGGCGGCGCCACGAGCGACGGCACGGCGGTCCAGCAGCTCCCCTGCACGGGGGCCAGTTCGGAGCTCTGGCAGTTCGTTGCCGCCGGATCGGGCGAGTACGAGGTACTCAACCAAGCCGGCCAGCCGGGATCGGAAGCGTGGAACATCACCGGCGGAGTGGGCGCCACGGCGTCGGGGGCTTTACTGCAGACCTGGGCTTACGGTGGCAGCTCGAACACCAACGAGCTCTTCTCTGCGAAGGCCGGGGCCAACGGTTACTACAGCTTCGTAGCCGACAATTCCGGCCTGTGCATCGACACACCGGGAGCGTCGGGTAGCGCCGGGGTGCAGCTCCAGCAGTACACATGCAACGGGACGGGAGCGCAGGCGTTCAGCCTGGTCCAGCCGGACGGGACGGTCTCCAACCCGTTCGGGCCCAATGTCTACGTCTTCACCCCGTCCATGCCGTCTTCTTCAGTACAGAGCACTCTTGACAGCGTGTTCAGCACCCAGCAGGCGAACCAGTTCGGCACCCAGCGCTACGCCCTGCTCTTTGCGCCCGGAAGTTACAACGTCACCGCGAATATAGGCTTCTACACGTCGATCATGGGGCTGGGGCTCGTCCCTGACGCGGTTGACATAACCGGCAACCTGAGCGTTGACGCCCAATGGAACGGCGGCAACGCGACGGAAAACTTCTGGCGCTCAGCCTCGAACCTCGAGGTTACGCCCTCGAGTGGTGCGGCGACGTGGGCCGTCGCGCAGGCTGGGCCGTTCCGCAGGATCGACGTCCAGGGTAACCTCAACCTGTACCCGACCGCAGTCCCGGGCAGTTGCTGTTCTGGCTGGGCAAGTGGTGGTTATATTGCTGACAGCCGGGTGACAGGCCAGGTGAGCTCAGGTGGCCAGCAGCAGTGGATATCCCGCAACAGCCAGTTCGGGAGCTGGAGCGGCAGTAATTACAACATGGTCTTCTCTGGAGTTGCGGGCGCACCGGCTCAGAGTTTCCCGAGCCCTCCGGACACGGTCCTCGCCACCAGCCCGGTCACCCGCGAAGAACCCTTCTTGTACCTTGATGCTTCCGACAACTACCACGTCTTCGTGCCATCGGTGCAGACGGGTACGTCGGGCACGACGTGGGCAAGCGGGAGTACGCCTGGGACATCGCTGCCGCTCAGCTCCTTCTTCATCGCTCAGCCGTCTGACACCGCGGCCCAGATCAACTCCGCTCTCGCAGCAGGCCAGAACCTGCTCTTTACACCAGGGGTTTACAACATCGACCAGACCCTGCAGGTCAACAACCCCGGCACCATCATCTTGGGTATGGGCATGCCGACCCTGGTGCCCCAGGGCGGCGTCGACACGATGCAGGTGGGTGACGTACCCGGGGTCGAGATCTCCGGCCTGCTCTTCGACGCAGGGCCGCAGAACTCGTCGGTCCTGCTCACTCTGGGTACGCAGGGTTCGACGGCCAACTACTCGTCCGACCCGGACACGGTCCAAGATGTCTTCTTCCGCATCGGTGGCGACATGGCGGCTTCGGCTACGACGAGCCTGGTGGACAACGCGAACTACTCGATCATCGACGACATCTGGGCCTGGCGTGCAGATCACGGCGCCAGTAGCAGCGACGTGGGTTGGGGAGTCAACCCGGCTGATACCGGCCTCGTCGTCAACGGCAGCAACGTCACCGCCTACGGGCTGTTCGTAGAGCACTACGAAAAGACCGAGATCGTGTGGAACGGCAACAACGGCGAAGACATCTTCCTGCAAAATGAGAACCCCTACGACCCGCCCTCGCAGTCAGCGTGGATGGACGGCAGCCAAGATGGGTACCCGGCGCTGTACGTCAACCCCGGGGTGACGAGTTTTCAGGGGTATGGCCTCGGCAGCTACAGCTACTTCGATCAGGGCGTGAACATCTACAACGCTATGGCCATACAGGCACCAGTTTCGTCCGGAGTGCAGTTCCACGACATGGTGACCGTGTTCCTTGCCGGGTCCGGAGGGATAGGTTCCATAATCAACGGCACTGGGGGTGCTGTGAGCTCCTCCAACGGCAAGAGCACCCTGGCCAGCTACTCCTGAGCAGGATTTGCGGCTACCCGGATTTGGTTGCCCCGGTCCCCCCGCTGAGCGACCCGCCGGCGCTTCTCACTCGCCGGCGGGTGTTCGGTACCTGGTCGTTGACAGGGGGACAGCGGCGGGCTACCATGCCAACGGCGATTGGTCTAGACCAAGCGTGCGGGAAGTCTGGCGACAGCTCACCCAGGCCAAGATCGGTTAGGCGGTAAGCGACCCCGGGGGACGAGATCGCTACGGTCTGCTGACAAGCGGGACAGATTGAGCCGAGCTATAACAACAAAGGGGGATATAACCGATGCAGGTACATATGTTGTCGCGAAGACCGCGTGCTGGAGTGAGGGCCCGCGCGCTGATAGGTCTTGGTTCGGCGGCAGCCTTGGCGGTTAGCGGGCTCGCTGCTACGGCGACAAGCGCACAGGCAGCGCCGCCCTTGGTGCCGCCCCATGTGTTCGCGCCGTATTTTGAGGCATGGACCGGCCAGAGCGCCTACACGATCTCCCAGCAATCGGGGGCAAAATACCTGACCATGGCCTTTTTACAGACACCGTCGGCGGGCTCGTGTACCGCCTACTGGAACGGCAGCACCAGCCAACCGGTGTCGTCTTCCATTTTTGGAAGTGACATCTCGAGCATCCAGGCCGCGGGGGGCACGATCATCCCCTCTTTCGGGGGTTACACAGCCGATACGACCGGTACCGACATTGCTGACAGCTGCACCAGCGTCAGCAGCATTGCTCAGGCTTACGAGAGCCTCGTTACGACCTACAACGTGACAAGGATCGACCTCGATGTCGAGCAAAATTCACTTACCAACTCTGCCGGTATTACCAGGCGCAACCAGGCGATCGCACAAGTTGAAAGTTGGGCGGCCAGCACGGGCAGGACTGTCCAGTTCTCTTACACGATGCCAACCAACACAAACGGTTTGAGCTCGAGCGGTGTTGCGGTGCTACAAAACGCTATTGCGAACAACGCGGTGATCAGTGTCGTGAACATAATGACGTTCGATTACTACCTCGGCACACAACAAGAAATGGCAACGGACACTGAGACCGCTGCGCAGGGCCTCTATAACCAGTTGGCCAGCCTGTACCCCTCCAAGACGTCGTCGCAGCTGTGGGCCATGATCGGCGTCACCGACATGATGGGCATCGATGACTACGGAGCAGCCGAGACGTTTACTACGGCCGACGCCCCCACTGTAGAGAGCTGGGCGGCCTCCAACGGGCTGGGCGAGCTTTCTTACTGGGCAGTGCAGCGTGACAACGGCGGTTGCCCAGGTACGGGGGGTTCGAGCAGTTGCTCAGGCGTTTCGCAGGCCACCTGGTACTTCGACCAGCAGTTCGAGCCGTTCACGAGCGGCGCTCCGGCCCCCGGCGAGGCACCCTTCGGCGGCACCCCCGCTGCCGTCCCCGGCACGGTGCAAGCAGCCAACTACGACACAGGCGGCCAGGGGGTGGCCTACAACGTGAGCTCGGTCAACGGCAGCGCCGACTCCTATAGGAGCGACGGCGTGGACCTCGAAGCCACGACAGACAGCCAGGACAC
>DASSZK010000022.1:0-6262 GCA_035702845.1 Acidimicrobiales bacterium | reverse complement strand
CTCTGGCAGGTGGGCCCAGATCTCTGGTGGCCCTTGCTCGGCCGACTCCCAGGCACGCAGGGCCCTCGCCTCGGTCCCGTCCAAGGTGGCGGGCGTATGGGTGGCGGGTTTCATCTGCTAGAGGGTAGGGGTTTTGGCGGGGCGGCTTTGGCTGGGCCGCGTCGCTTTTTGGACTGGGAAGCGCGGCCCCGGTCCAGGTTGGCGCCAGCCCGTGTCGGCGGGGTTTCGGCCGGGTTACGGCAGGGTTACCTCGTTGCCTCCCTTAGCGCGGATCGGCCGGTTAGCGGTCGAGGTATGGCCTGTTCTACGATCCCGCCCGGGCCCTCGGCCTCCCCTATGACCCCGTTGCCGCCCCTTCCCGACGAGCTGCCCATAGAGGAGCGGCGGGCCGTACGCGCAGTCGTGGTCGACAGGGCGGCCCACGTTTTCCTCATGCGCACACAAGACCCTGCTGTCCCCGAAGTAGGGGAGTGGTGGGAGCTGCCAGGGGGTGGCATCGAAGACGGTGAGAGCTACGTGGAAGCGCTGGTGCGAGAACTGGCCGAAGAAACGGGTTTCTCAGTTGCCCCTGAGGCAGTAGGACCGGCGTTGTGGCGCAGGACGTCAACTTTTTGCCGGAGGCGGGTTGCCCGGCGGGTACAGCACGAAGTTGTAGCGGTAGTGCACCTGGGCGCTGAGACCCCGAGCCCTGATATGTCCGGCCAGCTCGCCCACGAAAAGGAGGAGTACTTGGGCTGGCGCTGGGCCACCGTGGAGGCGATCGTGTCGAGCAGCGACCGTTTTTACCCCGGCCGGTTGCCAGAGCTGTTGGTGCCGCTACTAGCCGGAGAGGCTATCGACGAGCCGTTCGAGGTGTGGTCCTGAGCCGCATTGTCAATTGGCGGCGACGAGCTGCCACGCATCGCCGATCATTTGGTGAAGCGCCGGGCGGGCCGGCTGCCAGCCGAGGTGTTCCATGGCCCGCTCCGCCGAGGCAACCAGCACAGCCGGGTCGCCCGCCCTCCTCGCCTCTTTGCTGAGGGCCAGCTTGCGCCCGGTCACTTCCTCGACGGCTCCGATGACCTCCATCACCGAAGAACCATTGCCGTTCCCCAGGTTGTAGATGTCGTGGCGCCCCGGCTGGCACTTTTGGAGCGCGAGCAAGTGGGCGTCCGCGATATCAGCGACGTGGATGTAATCACGGATGCAAGTCCCGTCGGCGGTGGGGTAGTCCTCGCCGTACACGGCCAGTTGCGGCCGGCGTCCCAGGGCCACGTCGAGAGCTATGGGTATGAGGTGGGTCTCGGTGGTGTGCCGCTCGCCCTTACCTGCGTAGGCGCCGGCCACGTTGAAATAACGAAGGCTCACCGCCGCCAGGGAGCCGCCGGCGCAGCGCTCATGCAGGGCCCGGTCGATGGCCAGCTTGGACTCACCGTAGGGGTTCACCGGCTTGGTAGGGGCGTCCTCGTCGATCGGCGTCTTGTCGGGGTCCCCGTACACCGCGGCTGTGCTGGAAAATACGATCCTGGGGACCCCGGCGGCCACCAGGGCGTCGACCAGCAGAGTGCTCCCTACCACGTTGTTCTCCTGGTACTTGGCCGGGTTGGCCACCGACTCCCCGACCAGGGATGCCGCCGCCAGGTGGACGGCACCGTTGAAGCCGGACATGTCCTCGCTCGCCCCCAAGATCTGCGCCGCCTGGTGCACCCGTGCTTGCACGAACGCCGCTCCCTCTGGGACAGCGTCACGGTGCCCGGTCGAAAGGTCGTCCAGCACCGTCACCGTGTGGCCCTCTTCCAAGAGCCTCGTTGCCACCACTGAGCCGATGTAGCCGGCACCGCCAGTCACCAGGAGCTTCATGGCGCCCATCCTGCTCGGCCTGCCTGGCCCGGGGCCAGTTTTCTTATTTTGGTTGGCGACTAAAGAATTCGCACGAGTGCGCCGATATGGGACAAAACGGGAGGTAGGGGACGATGAAGGCGCTGCGGTCGCTCGAGGAGGCCGGAGGAGAGGCAAGCCATAGCGAGGCCGAGGTGGTTTGCAACACCCCGTTGCCGGTTAGGAACAGGAGCGTGAACGGCCAAGTGCGGGGGCGGGTTCGCACGCTCGTGGGGCGCGAGGCCCAGGTCCAGGGCCCGGTACACCCAGGGAAGGCGACCATTCCGCCCCTCGTCGAGGGCACGTTCAGCTCAGTGCGCGAGGCCCGCCATGTCGTGGACGCCTTCGATATGGACCTGCGGGTGCGGGACTCGGCAGCCCTGGTCCTGTCCGAGCTGACCACCAATGCCATGCTGCATGCGGGCGGCAGTTTCACCCTGCGCCTATGGCACACCCACGACTGGGCCCGGATCGAAGTCCAGGACGCATCCGCCCGGCTGCCCCTGTTCCCCCATGGCGTCCCGGTGGCACGTAGCCTCAGCGGTCGCGGCCTGTTCATCGTTGAAGTCCTGTCGGACCTGTGGGGTGCAGAGCTGCGTGACAGTGGCAAGGTCGTGTGGGCGGAGGTGGGCCGACGCCCTGCCGGCTACATTGACCTGCGGCACAGTTAGCACCACCGGAGCGAGCCGAGAGCGGACATGGCCGGCAGCCGTCGCTGCTTTGAGCTCTCACGCGCGGTCCAGCAGAGCCTGCGAGGCGGCGACTGGGCCGCGCTTGCACCCCGTCCTCTCGCCGTATGCGCACCGGAATGCCCGCGGCCCAGAGCGCCGCGGGCAACATCGGTCCCGGAAAGCGAGGAAGCGCCCGGAACCGCCATCCGTAGTGGCAGTGTTTACGCCATATGAGACAAAGCTGCTGGCCTCGTGCGGTTGCAGTCATCGTCGGTGTACTGGCCGCAGTAGCGCTCACTGCCATGGATCCGCCAACCTCAACGGCCAGTGCTGCCGCCGCTCGTTCCTCCCAGCAAATGTTCGGGGCGGCGGAGGTCGGTTCTCTCGCCGCTGCCGCCGCAGGTTTGGGGAGCGACCACGCTTCCACCGGGCCGTTCGCATGGGACGGCCAGTCGTGGGCGGCCCTTGCCGCTCCCGTCTCCAACGGGTCCACCTATGTAGAGGTGCTGCGCTGGAACCAGGGGGCGTGGGCCCTGCAGGGGGCCGTGGTGATCGCGGACCTATATGCCATCGTCCAGGCACCGCTCAGCCTGCGCGAGGTTGCCATCGGAGAGCCGGCGACGGCGGCCCCCGTCATAGAGGTGCTGACCGGCGCCTCTGCAGCCCAGGAGGCGGCATTCGTGGCGGAGACGGGCCAGGTCTTGGCAACGATCCCCTTTGCTGTTCCTGGCGGGGTGCGCCAGGACACCGTGGTTGGCGGTCTTGTGAGCGATGGGGCGGTGGGCGATGAGAGCGCTCTCAGCGGTGCCACCGTTGCTCAGTGGCCGGTGCCTCTGCATTGGTACCGCTTGGATGCCGGCGAGTTCCGCCCGGCGCCCGAGCCTGGGCCGGCGCCAGAGTGCACCACGGGAGCGCTCCCTGCATCGGGAATTCCTGGCGGCTCCTACACGAGGGTCAACTGCCATGGCGACTACGCGCTTGCGGTGACGTCGACCCCGGCCGGTGCGCAGGTGCCGGTCCTTTTTGAGCGAGCAGGGATCTCTTGGGTCAAAGTCGTGGCCGGGCAAAGCCTTGTAACCACCACCACGGCTTACGTCGTACCGGCGAAGATCGTCCAACAACTGGCCGCCGGCTTCGGGCCGCAAGTTCAACCCTTCGTACAGGCGTACGCGCTGTGCGCCCATGTCCAGGCACTGACGCGCCCAGACTTCCCGGGCATGGGCCCCGATGCGGCATGCAGTGCCGTGGTGGCTTACCGGAATGGCTTGTGGTTCGTTTCGGCGGTGGCGCCGCTCCGTAGTGGCAGCTCGTCTATGACTGTCTACCGATGGCAGGGCCAGTCTTGGACGGTATCAGGCCGCCTGACGGACGTGCCGGGCGGTGCCTTCGAGGGCCCCGGTTCCATCGTTGCCCGGGACTTCACCGGCTCATCCGCACCGGATTTTGTGGTCCCGACCTACATGCGTGCTGTCCAGCCGCTTTCGGTCATCTCGATGTCGGCTGGCCATTGGCACCTGTTGGACTTCGCTACCGCTACCGGTCCATCGACCGTTGTCAGTGGGCAAGCCGATGGCAATTACATCACGGAGTCGGTGACCCCGTGCGGTTGCACGGTCCCCCCGGCGGGGACGACCTGGGAAGGCTACGTCGACGGCCAGTTCCGCCCCGTGCCGCCTCCGTCTGGGCTCTCGGGGTGCAGCGCCGCCGCCATTTCTGGCGAATTATCCGCCCTGATATCACCTATGCGGAGCCCTCTAGAGCAATTGGGTCAGGTGGTGTGTGACGACGGGTGGGCCCTCGGGACGACCCCGGGAGGAGGGTTCTCCGGTGCCAATGTCACTTTGCTCAACCTCCAGGAAGTCCAGGGCACTCCACCTGGACGGCCCTGGGGGTGGGTGCCGTTGACCAACGACGACGGCGCCGACTTGTGGCAGGAGATGTACGGCTTCGGCGTCCCCGCCAGCGTGCAGCTCCGCCTTATCAGCACCCTGCATGAACAAGATCTCAAGCCTGACCTGGCTGCCGTAGAGCTGGCCTTACGCCTCGGACCGCTGGCGCAAGCGCCGTCAGAGTTCGGGGGTGTAATGCAGAGCGGGGGTGGGTTGTGGCTATTGGATGCGGTGCAGCGGACGCTGCCTGGTCCTATTACTGTACGCATCTACGCTTGGACGGCCGGCCTATGGACCTTGGAGGGATCAGTACCTCTTCCCGCCGGCTCAGCCGACGGGGTCCTCGGGGACGCCTGGTACGCGACCACGACAGTCGGAAATGAAGTCGGCTTCGTTGTCAGCGGTTTGGACTGGACTGCGACCATCGGGCCAGATGCGTCAGGCTGGCGCCTGGTGACCTTCGGCGCTAAGAAGATCTGACGGTGCGCGCCCCCAACTGTCCGGACAGATCGAATTTCGGCTTCCCCTGTAAAGGCCGACCACCCGCAGCCGCAGCCGCAGCCGCAGGATGACTGGCGTCGTCAGCGCTTATGAGCTAAGCGGCGCTAGTGCCGGTGGGGGGCACCCGCCCGCGCCGCTTGCTGGCAGAGCGGTTAGGCCGGCGCCCCGTTAGGCCCGGCCGCCGTCACCGAGGAACAGGAGGCCGCCGCCCGTCGACACCGCGCTCGGGAGGGGTACGGCACTCACGTGACCGGTGAAAAGGTCGAGGGTGCCGAGGGAGTTTGGTGTCGAGCAATTTGACGGCGCCGTGCTGGCGCCGCACGGGGTCACTGCGACAAATGCCGTGCCGACCCTGAACCGGCCCGTGATGGCGACGACGGTGTCCGCAACTGAGTCGGAAGCATAGAGTGTGCCGCTGGAGGCGGTAGCCCACGCCGTGTCGTCGATCGATTGGTCGAGCGAGAGCACTGAGAGCTTCTGAGCGGGGCCACCCGCGTCCGACACGTAAATTTGCTGCTGGTCACCTTGGCTGTCGAGCACGAAGTCATTGGCGAAACGGGGGCTCTGCTCAGGGACCACCGTGCTCGAGTCCGGGTCTGTGAGACCGAGCGTGACCAGGCTCCCTTGATGTGAAGTGTTCGCCGCTACTGCTGTGGACTTGCCAAAAAACAGCGGCGAGACATACGCGGTCGATGTCTGCGGGTTGAGGGAGACGGAGTAAACAGCGGGGTACTGGGCTTGCGGAGCGGCGGGAGGGTTGGAGTTGGCAGCCGATGCAGTCCCTGGGGCAGAGGCGGAAATAAGGATACGACCGCCGACGACGGCTATGGAGTCAGTACCGCCGTTGTGAGGCAGGGGATTTTGGTCGTAAGTGTAGTGCTGGGGTTTCGCGCCGGCCGGGTCGATGACATAAAGGCTCGAATTTGCGTCCTCATTGACCGTGGCGATGAGGGTGGCGCTCACGGGGTCGGCCACCATCCCGTCGATCTTGCCGGTAACGTCCCACTGGCCCATGACCTTGCCTGCCGGGGAAAAACCGACCACCGTGCTTGCGGTGTTGCCGTCCGAGGCAGGCTCACCCTGCGCACCCACGCCGTTTTGGAACGCTACGAAGATCTCGTTCCCTAGCAGCGTAAGGTCGTCGGGCTTGCTGAGAGGCTCGCTCTTCGAGCCGCTTTGGGTCGTGAAAGTGTGGCTGAGGCCCTTGCCGGACAGGACATCGGAGACGGTCAGCGATGATGGGCTGCCAGGGCCCTTCGAGCCGTGCCCGTCCCCGTCATGGCCATGAGCGCCGCGGGCGGCGGCAACGCCGGCGCCGGCGCCGAGAGCGGGGACGATTAGAGC
>DASSZK010000011.1:0-25256 GCA_035702845.1 Acidimicrobiales bacterium | reverse complement strand
TCGCCAAGCTCTCTTTCACGGATACCGAACAGCTCTTTGGCGAGCACTACAATCGAGCGTCCTTCCGGGGTTTCGTCCGCCAGTGAGGCCAGCTGGGCTGCCTCAGCCACCTTGCGGTCGTCAGCGGTCCCCAGGGGAAGGAAACGTGCCGCCATCCTGTTGCCCAAGGTGATGGTCCCCGTCTTGTCAAGCAGGAGAGTTTGCACATCGCCCGCAGCCTCTACGGCCCGCCCGCTCATGGCCAGGACGTTGCGCTGCACGAGCCGGTCCATACCCGCAATGCCGATAGCCGAAAGCAATGCGCCGATGGTTGTCGGGATCAGGCAAACCAGTAACGCTACGAGGACGACTACGTTCGGGGCCCCGTGGTGGTGCGTCAACAGGCCGGCGTAGTGCCCGAAGGGTTGGAGGACGACCACGACCGGCAGGAAGACGATGGTGAGGGCTGCAAGTAAGATCGTAAGGGCGATCTCGTTGGGGGTCTTTTGCCGGTTTGCACCTTCTACCAAGTTGATCATCCGGTCCAAGAAGGTATTGCCTTTCTCGGCGGTGATACGCACGACGATGCGGTCTGAAAGCACCTTGGTGCCGCCGGTCACGGCCGAATGGTCACCGCCCGATTCACGGATAACGGGCGCGGATTCGCCCGTGATGGCTGATTCGTCCACGGACGCAATGCCCTCAACGATCTCTCCGTCCGACGGGATGGCATCACCGGCCTCACAGACGACGAGATCGCCCTTTTTGACTTCCGAGGCTGGGATTTTTTCCTCTACGCCTCCATCGCCAATACGCCGCGCCCCGGTCTCCGCTCGCATCTTTCGCAGGCTGTCCGCCTGGGCTTTTCCCCTGCCTTCGGCCATGGCCTCGGCAAAATTGGCGAAAACTACTGTGAGCAACAGCCATATAGTCACAGACCATGCGAACAAACTCGGGTGCGCCACCGCCTCGCACAACGTGACGACGGTGCCGACAAGGACAACGAACATGACAGGGTTCTTCAACTGGTCTCGGGGCGACAACTTTTTCAGGGAACCCACAGCGGCCAGGCGAAGGATATCGCGGTCGAAGAGGCTGCGCGGCTGTGCGACCCCCTTGGGCCCGGCGCCCTCCGGCGGCGCTGAGCGCTGCCCCTCGGCAAGGATGGTGGTCATTTAGAAGAACCCCTTGCTCAGTTGCTCGGCCACCGGCCCGAGTGCGACGGCTGGGAAAAAGGTGAGGCCCCCCACGATCAAGACAACTCCGGCTAGCAGGCCGACAAACAAAGCGCTGTCGGTCCTGAACGTACCCAGGCTTTCGGCCACTGCCTTCTTGGCCGCCAACGTCCCGGCGAGTGCCAGCACGGGGATAACTGTCGCAAACCTCCCGAGCAACATGGCCACGGCGCCCGCCAGGTTGTAGAACGGCGTATTGCCGCTCAATCCAGCGAAGGCTGACCCGTTGTTGTTGGCCTGGGAAGTAAAGGCGTACAGGATCTCAGTGAAGGCATGCGGTCCCGCATTACCCGGTCCCGCACGACCGGCGTGGACCGAGACCGCTACGGCGGTCAGTACCAGCACCACTACCGGCATGACCAGTACACCGAGGGACGCTAGCTTTACTTCTCGCGCCTGTACCTTCTTGCCCAGGTACTCAGGGGTGCGCCCGACCATCAGGCCGCCTATGAAGACAGTGATGATGGCAAACAACAGAAGCGTGTACAGCCCGCTGCCGGTCCCACCGGGGCTCACCTCCCCTAACATCATCCCCGTAAGCAGCCCGAACCCGCCCATAGGGTTGAACGAGTCGCTGGCACCCGAGACACTGCCGGTCGAGGTCTGCGTCGACGAGACGTTGTACAGGGCGGTAGGCATTGGGCCGAACCTCACCTCCTTGCCGACCATGTTCCCCGCTGGTTGGCCGACCACGTGCGCAGCGGCTACTGCTGGGTTGGGCTGGTGCTCCGCATAGGAGGTGGAGCCCACCCAGGCACCGAAAAAGAGGGCCATGGTGGCCAGTAGGGCCACCCCCTGGCGGCGGTTGCCCACCATCTTCCCGAAGGTGTAGGTGAGCGCGACCGGGATGCAAAGCAACAGCGCGTAGGACAAGAATTGAGTTAGGCCGGTCGGGTCCTCGAAAGGGTGCGAACCGTTGGCGTTGAAGAACCCACCGCCGTTGGTGCCCAGTTGCTTGATGGCCTCCATGAACCCCGCGGGCCCACGGGCGATGAACTGGTTCATGCCGGTCAGGGGGTCGTGGACTGCCAGGGGGCCTGCCAGTGTCTGGACCGCGCCCTGGCCCACAAAGACGACACCGGCCATGAAGGCGATCGGGAGCAACACGTAAAGCGTGCAGCGGACGATGTCCACCCAGAAATTGCCAATGGTGGGAGAACCGCGGCGGGCGAAGCCGCGCACCAAGGCTATGGCGACGGCAATGCCTACCGCGGCGCTGGCAAACTGCTGGACAGTGAGGGCCGCCATCTGCGTGAAGTACGACATCGTCGCCTCACCGGCGTAGTTCTGCCAATTGGTATTGGTGACGAACGAAACTGCCGTGTTCCACGCCAAGGCAGGGCCGACCGCTCCCAGGTGCTGGGGGTTGAAGGGCAGAGAACCCTGAACGCGCTGGATGAAATAGGTGAAGAGGATGGCCGTGCCGGAGAACACCACGAGGGCGCTCGCGTAACGCTGCCATGGCTGCTCTACCTCGGGGTCGACCGACAGCACCCGGTAGGTTGCTCGTTCGGCCCAAGCGAGGTAGTGCACGCTGCCGGCGAAGACGGCCTCGAGGTACGAGCCGAGGTAGCGCCAACTCAGCCCCAGTACGACGACCAGGGCGACGATCGTCCAGAAATAGCCCACGTCAGAACTTCTCCGGCTTGAACAGCGCTATCCCGACGTAGACGAACAGCAGCACACTTACGGCTAGGAGCATGGCGTCAACGGCGCTCATACGCGCTCGAGGAGCCGGACAAAAACGAGCATGACCGATACGAAGATCGCGGTCCCGACTACGGCGAGGAGATCACCCATGCGTCCATGTTCCTACCGCCGGCGCGAACCGCCTGTGAACGAGGGCGGTGCCGGTGTGAATAATTAGTGGAACCGCAAGTACGCCTCAGTCAGCGGCGAGGCAGTAGCCGATACCCGGGACACTGCGCAGTAGGCGGGCGCCGGCCGGCCCGAATTTCTTGCGGATGCGGTAGGCGTATACGCGCAGGTAGTCGGCCTCGGAGCCGTACTCCTCTCCCCACACCTCCCGCAACACCATCTGGTGCGTACAGGTCTTGCCGGCGTTGCGAGCGAGGAAGGCAAGGAACTCGAACTCACGGGCGGTGAGCTCGACCACAGAGCCCCCGAGCGACGCCTCGTAGTGGACAAGGTCCAGGGTCAACGCACCCACCTGCACGGTGGTTTGCAGTGGCTGCGCCAGCGGGCCCTTGTAGCGCAGAGCCGTACGGATCCGTGCTTCGAGCTCCGCCATGCCGAATGGTTTGGTGACATAGTCATTTGCACCCTCATCGAGCGCGGCCACCTTGCGGTCCTCCAAGGCCGTGGCCGAGAGCACGATTACGGGTACGGACGAAAAGGACCGTATGCGGCGTACGACATTGAGCCCATCCACGTCGGGCAGACCGAGGTCCAAGATGACGACATCGGGCTGGGCCAGCGCCGCGCGCGAAAGACCTTCTTGTGCGTTGGCTGCGACCACGACCTCATGACCCTTCGCCCCGAGGGCGACCCGCAGGGCCCGCAGCAAGGCCTTGTCATCGTCGACCACCAGGACGCGGGCCATCGCTCCCGCACCATACCCCTATTGGCCCCTATTGCCCTGACGTAGGGACGGGGGCGATGGGCAGGGTGAACACAAAACGTCCCCCGGGGCCTGCTTCGGCCCGCACCGCTTCGCCATGTACCTCCAAGAACGCCTGGACAATAGCCAGGCCGAGGCCCCCCCGGCCGCCGGCTTCGCGCCGCTCGGACATCGTAAATACGCGTGCTCGCTCTTCGTCTGGGATACCGGGACCGCTGTCGGTCACGCGAACCTCCACCTTGCCGGGCCCGGCGCAGGCTCCCCGCTGCCCACCAACGCCTTTGTCCGCCTCGACTACTCGGACCAGCACAGTAACGGGGCTCCCGGGCGGCGAGTGCCGGAAGGCGTTGTCGAGCAAGTTGGCGAGGACCTGGCGCACGAGCATGGGGTCGACGTCTATCGGCGGTAAGTCACCAGGTGCACGCCAGCGCAGATCCGCAGGACGCGCCGAGCGCCCCAGGACGTCCATCGCCTCCTCGACGAGCTCGGCGAGAGCAACGGGCTGGCGACGTAGTTCCAGGGTCCCAGCCTGGATGCGGGTCATGTCCAAGATGTTGGAGACGAGGCGGTCCAGCCTGTCCGCCTGAGCGTCCACCAGCTCGGCCAGTTCCTCGATCTCGCCCGTCGACAACGAACCAGCACTGTCGACCAACGCGGAGGCAGAGACTTTGATGGTGGCGAGCGGCGTACGCAGGTCGTGGGAAACGGCGCCCACAAGTGAGCGGCGAATGGTGTCGGTCTCCTCGAGCAGGCGCACGCGCAACGCCTCCTCACGCAATTGCGCCCTCTCCAACGCCAGGGCGAGGTGGTTGGCGAAGGCCCGGAGCCTTTCCTGCTCATCGTCGGTCCCTTTGGCGCCGGTGATAACGAGGAGGCCGACGGGGCGCCTGGACACCGACAGAGCAACGGTCTGCTGACCCCCCGGGACCGCTGCCGCCGGAGCACCGGCTGCCACTGGCAGCTCGGAGATGTACGCGGCCCGCCCGACGGGTAGCACCGTGCCAGCGGAGGCGACCACCCGGAGCGTACCATCCCTGGGAAGGATCAAGGAGGCTCCCTCCAGGTCGAAGGCACTGCGCACAGAACCCACGATGGCGTCGAGCAGGTCACGCTCTGGCAGCTCACGCACCAGCAGCTCCGATACGTCAAACAATCGCCGCATCTCGCGCTCACGCCCCGCAGCACGCTCTTGCGCAGCGTTGCTACGAGAGACGAGACGAGATACGAGCACCATCACGACGCCGTACACGACCAAGGCAACCCAATCCTCGATGTGGGCCACGTACAGCGTGTAATAGGGAGGCAGGAACAGGAGGTCGTAACAGATGAAGCACAGCGCCGTGGCAAAGATGCCTGCGACAAAGCCGCCGACGCTAACAGCGGCGACGACGGGCATGACGAGCACGAGGGCCGTCGTCGCCGGCCCCAGGTGGGGACGCACCGGCAACATGACGCCCGAGAGGACGCCCGCCAGCACGAGCCCCACGCACCCTCCCCACACCGCTGGGTGCTTGGCCCACGCCAGCCACGGATGGGCTAGGAGGCGGCCCGTGCGCGCTCCTTAAGCCGGGCTAGAGGTGGCCCAAGCCACTGCCTGGCTCCCCGGCCGTGGACGTGCCCCCGGCGGGGCCGGGGAAAAGGCCTCCCCGGTCGACCTGCGCCGCCGGGACAACAAGGAGGGACCGCACGGCGTCTTCAGACTCCGGAGATGCAAGGACAAGGACTTCGTCGCCTGCTTCCAACACCGTGTCGCCCCGGGGCACCACTACATGGGCGCGGCGCACGACGGCAACAACGGTCGCGTCCCTGGGCATGCCCAGGCGGGCCAGTTCGAGGCCGGCGGCAGGCGACCCTGCGGCCAGCGTGACCTCCACCAAGTGGGCGCCGGAAGATTCGAGCTGCATCAGGCGCACAAGGGAGCCGACCGAAACGGCCTCCTCGACCAAAGAAGCCAGGAGGTGGGGGGTTGACACGGCAATGTCCACTCCCCACGTCTGGTTGAACAGCCAGTGGTTCTTCGGGTGGTTCACGCGGGCGATAACTCTCGGTACGGCGAACTCCTGCTTGGCGAGCAGCGACACCACCAGGTTGTCCTCGTCGTCGCCTGTGGCCGCCACCACGACATCCGCCGTCGTCAGGCCGGCGGCGTCCAAGGCCGAGACTTCGCACGCATCGCGCACCATCCACTGCACCGCCAGCTTCGCCGAGCCACGCTCGGCCACGTCGGGGTCGATCTCCATGATGAGGACCTCATGACCAGCTCGGTGCAGGTCGGCGGCCAAGTACGTGCCGACGTTGCCCGCGCCGGCAATGACAACCTTCATCGCAGGGGCCCTTTCGCCAAGCGCTCTTCCAACTCCTCGACGGCTTCAGTTGCCACGCACAGGTAAAGGAGGTCACCCTCCTGACCCAGCGCTCCGGGTTTCGCCATCAACGCCCGCCCAGCCCTTGAAAGTGCCACCAAACGGCACTTACCAGGAGATTCCAGCTCCTCAAGGCGGAAGCCGACCCAGCCCGCAGGCAGGGTGCGCTCCACCAAGATGACCTCGCCTCCGGGCGCTGACCACTCCGTAACCTGGCGGTCGGGCAGCAGGCGGCGTACGACCTGGTCGACCGTCCATGTGACCGTAGCCACGGTAGGGATACCCAGGCGACGGTAGATCACGGCCCGGCGAGGGTCGTAGATGCGAGCCACGACGTTGCGGACCTGGTATGTCTCCTTGGCGATGCGCGCCGTGAGGATGTTCGAATTGTCCCCGTTTGTCACCGCGGCCAGGGCATCTGCTTCAGAGATCCCGGCCTCTTCCAAGGCGTCGCGGTCAAAGCCGAAGCCCACTACCGCCTTGCCCTCCCAGTCCATGGCCAGGCGCTGGAGGGCGAGGCGGCTCTTGTCCACCACCGACACTTCGTTGCCTTCACGCGAGAGTATGGTGGCCAGCTCGGATCCGACCCGGCCGCACCCCACGACGACTATGCGCATCACCAACATGGAACACGCTGCGGCTACGTGGCACAACTCGGCAGGACCGGGCTACGCTTTGCGTCGGCACTCATGACCACTACCCACGAGGCACCACCGGCGCGCTCTGACGTCGCACCGAGTGAATTGGCGGAGCCATACCTCTACCGGCTTAAGAACCTTCTGCTCGGCAGGCCGTTGGTCACCGAGGAACTGGCCACCGAGCGCATGGGCGGGGTAATGGCCATGGGCGTCCTGTCCCCGGACGCCATCTCCTCGTCGGCCTACGGCACCGAGGAGATGCTCGTAGAGCTGGTCAAGTACGTCGGGGTGGCGTCGTTCACCCTGGTGCTACCGGTCACGTTCGCCCTGTTGCTCGTGTTGTTCTTTGTGACCATGTCGTACCGAGAAGTTGTCATGGTCTACACGCGAGCGGGCGGTTCGTACGTGGTTGCCAGGGACAATTTCGGGCCAAACATTGCCCAGGTCGCCGCAGTCGCCCTTTTGATCGACTACACGGTAACGGTGGCCGTCCAGGTAGCAGCAGGCACCGATGCGATGGTGTCGGCAATACCCGCGCTACTTCCCTACACCGTGCCGATAAGCGTGGCTGTCGTCATCCTCATGGCGTACGGCAACTTGCGCGGCATCCGTGAAGCAGGCCGCGTTTTTGCCGTCCCTACGTACTTTTTTATCCTCGCCCTCGGAAGCGTCGTGGTCACCGGGATCGTGCGCTCCCTGGTCTCGCCGTTGCCCGTGTACTCGGTCCACCGTGCGGGCCTATACCCCTTCGGGCACCCGGGCCATGGCTTGCTGATGGGCGCATCCTTGCTCATAGTGATGCGTTCGTTCGCCAACGGAGGTTCATCACTGACCGGCGTCGAGGCCATATCCAACGGCGTGAGCGCGTTCCGCCCACCGGAAGGCCAGAGGGCCCGCCGTGTTTATTTCTTCATGGGCACCATCCTGGGCACGCTGGTGCTCGGCACATCGTTCCTGGCGCGCTGGACGCACGCAGCGCCTTTCCTAGCGGGTGCCCCCACAGTCATATCCCAAGAAGCGCGGGCCGTCTTCGGGGGCAGCTCGCTCGGGCACTTTTTGTTCTACGTGGTCCAGTTGGCTACGGTGCTCATCCTCTATACGGGCGGGAACACCAGCTTCAACGGCTTCCCGTTCCTGGCAAGCTTCGTGGCGGGCGACCGTTTCCTGCCTCGCCAACTGACCAAGCGAGGCCACCGCCTCACTTTCTCCAACGGCATCATCGTGCTGGCCGTCATCGGTATCGCGCTCCTCGTCATTACGCGAGCCAACCTCACTTCACTAGTCGCCGTGTACGCCATAGGCGTGTTCACCGGGTTCACAATGGCGGGCGCTGGGATGACCAAGCACCACCTCGTGCACAAGGAGGGGCGCTGGAAGCACAAGCTGGTGATCAACGCCAGTGCCTGCGTGCTCTCGGCGGTTGTGGTCGCCATCTTGGCAATCGCCAAGTTCACTCAGGGGGCGTGGACCGTCGTCATCCTGTTCCCGGTATTAACCGCTGCCCTCATCCGCCTCAATCGCCAGTACCAGGCCGAAGCCGAGCAACTGGAGCGGGGCGCCTCCGAAGCTTCGGAGCAACCCGTCCTTCGCCGCCACGTAGTACTGGTGTTCGTCGACCGCCTCGACATGGCCGCCGCCCGCGCCATCCAGTACGCCCGCAGCCTGCACCCCGACGAGGTTCGGGCTGTGCACTTCCTGCTCGACAACCAGGCCGCCCAGCTCCTGAGAGAGAGCTGGGAGCGCCTACACGTGCGCCTGCCGCTCGAGATCCGGGAGTGCCGCGACCGGCGCCTCGGAAGGGCTGCGCTCGAGCTCGTGAGCAAAACCCTCTCCGATGGGGACACGGAAGTGTCTGTACTCCTGCCGCGGCGCTTGTACACCTGGGGATGGGGCCACCTGCTCCACGACCGCACGGCTGACCGACTCGCCGCCGTTGTAGCCAGGCTGCCTCACGCCAACGCAACGGTCGTCCCGTTCCAGTTGCGGACTCAGCGCCAGGGCAAGCGGACTGCGGCCACCGACGGGAAGGCCCGCCAGGAAAAACAGCGCAGACGGTCCCGAGAGCTCAACAGCGAAGAGTCGTTGCTCCAAGTGCCCGACACGCTGCCCATCTCAGGGATCCAGTGGCGCCAGAGGGCGCGGATCGCCGGCAGAGTGACCTCTGTTGAAGTTCAACCATGGCGGGGGGCTCAGGTGCTTTCATGCACTTTGACTGACCGGTCAGGCTCGATAAATCTTGTGTTCACGCGCCGCGACGTCCCCGGGGTTGAGACGGGCGCCCAGCTGGTCGCGCAAGGAACAGTCGGGGAGCATGACGGCCGGCTGGCCATCTTGAACCCGCTTCACGAAGTCTTACGACGGGCGCCAACCGACCCGATGCACGGCTGAACGCCGGGCTGAACTGTGGCTCAGCCTTCCCCTCCCGGCACCCCCAACAGGGCATCGACCTCTGCCACCTCTTGCTCGGACAGGGCCCAATCGGCAGCGGCAGCGTTCGCTTCCACCTGCTCGGGCTTGGTAGCGCCGGCGATGACAGAGACCACGGCAGGCTTGGCCGCCAGCCAGGCGAAAGCGAGCTCCAATATGGTGTGCCCACGCGCCTGCGCCCACTCGGCAAGGCGCGCCACCACGAAGAAATTATCGTCGACCATGACTTCCTGGCGGCGGTCCTCGGGCCAACCGGCTATGCGGGTGCCATCGGGAGGAGGTTCGCCGGGGCGGTACTTGCCCGACAAAAGGCCCGACTTCAAAGGGAAGTAAGGGATGAAGGCGATACCTAGGCGCTCGCATTCCTGGAGGACGCCGTCCTCGGGTTCACGGTGCAACAAGCTGTACTCGTTTTGCACACTGGCAAAGCGCACCGCCCCTCCGGCGGCCGCCTCGTGGGCTTGGCGAAGTTGCCCGGCATCGAAGTTGGAGCAACCGATCTCGCGCACCTTGCCCTCGCGCACCAGGTCGTCAAGTGCGCCAAGAGTTTCGCCAATGGGCACGTCCGGGTCGGGTCGGTGGAGCTGGTATAGGTCGATGTAACCCGTGCCGAGGCGGCGCAGGCTGGCCTCGGCAGCCTGCTTCACGTAAGAGGGAGCGGCACCCGATTTACCGGGCCCCATTTCCAGGCCGAACTTGGTGGCGATAACAACTTCGTCGCGGTGCGCCCGCAGGGCCTTCCCGACGATCTCCTCGCTACGCGACCCGGCGTACACGTCGGCGGTGTCGAAGAAATTGACCCCTGCATCGAGCGCCGCGTCTATCGTGCGCAGGCTGGCAGGCTCGTCGGTGCGCTGCCCGAAGTTGTTGCAACCGAGGCCGACGAGCGACACGTCGAGCGAGCCGATCTGGCGGATGGGCATAACGAAGTCCATGACGCAAGCTACCCGCCAGGCGCCAACGCGCGACACGGTGCGCTGGGGCCTTCAGCGCTACACAGCGCGCTGAAGACCTTCAGCGCGGTACCGTGCGCTGTGACCTTCAGCATCGTGGCGCGAAGCGACGACGGCAATTACTTCGGGGTAGCCGTGGCGTCGAAGTTCCTTGCCGTCGGCGCCGCCGTGCCCGCGGCTCGTGCCGGCGTCGGCGCTCTGGCCACCCAGGCCTACGCCAACCTCACCTACCGCCCCGCCGGCTTGGGCTTGCTCGCCGCCGGGTTGAGTGCCGTGGACGTCGTCGGGCAACTCACAGGCCCAGATCCTGAGGCGGGGCAACGCCAGTTGGGAGTGGTCGGCACCGAAGGAGACGGCGCCACGTTCACCGGGGCCGCGTGCCATCCGTGGGCCGGCGGTCTGGCCGGCGCCGGTTACGCAATACAGGGCAACATCCTCACGGGGAGTGATGTAGTCCAAGCCATGGAGCGAGCGTGGACGTCCAGTGCTCCGGAGCTGCCCCTGGCTACCCGCCTCCTCGGTGCGCTGGCAGCCGGGGACGAGGCGGGCGGCGACAGGAGGGGGCGGCAGTCCGCCGCCTTGCTCGTCGTCACTCCAGGCGGCGGCTACGGGGGCGGCAGCGACGTGTTGATGGACCTGCGGGTCGACGACCACCCGGCGCCCGTACCCGAGCTGGCCCGCCTAGCCCGGCTGCACGAGCTGTACTTTGGACGGGCACGCCAACAAGACCTGCTGGTCCTACAAGGAGCGCTCGGCGAGGAAGTGGCGGCCCTACTCGTGCAAGCGGGCTACCCACCCGAGCGCGCCCAACCCGAACACGACGGCACAGAAGCCCTCGACAGGGCGCTGGCCGCCTGGGCTGGCGTCGAGAACCTGGAAGAACGTTTGGTCCCAGGCCACCTCGACCCACTGGTCTTGGAAGTACTACGCCAGACTAGGGCGAAGGGCTCCTGATTGCCCCGGCAAGCTCAAGCGTCGGTTTCGCGGTTCAGCCAATGTTCCAGCTGGCGCAATACTTTGTCAACACCCCCGGCCGCGTTGCCAAGCATTCTCATAAACCGGTCACGGTAGTGGGCGACGGCGGCGCCCATCTCCGCCGGCACCGGCGCCTCCTGGCCGCGGCGTATGTAGTTGCCGTCGCGGATCCGGTCGTACTCGCCCCCCGCCACCCACCTCATCAGCTCCTGAGCGCGGCGCACGGCGAACGGATGGGTTACGTACACCTCAACCCATGCCCGCGACCACCTGGCCAACAGATCGTCTTCCTCCTCGTAACGGGCAGCCTGGGCGAGAAAGGCGTCGAGGGACATACCGTCGAGAGCGCCCCCGGCCATGCGCATGAGCATCTGGCATGTGACCCGCGGGTCGCCGACCACCAGTGCCGAGGCCCGGTCGGCCGAAAGCTCCGCCATCCGCGACCACTCCAGGAGCACCATGTACATGGCCCGGACGGGTAGCCCGGCCGCCCCCACCAGCCCACCTGAGCGCAGCAACATGGCCAGTAACTGTGCCGCCGTTTGGTAATAGTTGTGCTCGCACAGCACGTGGCCCATTTCGTGGCCGAGAACGGAGTCGACCTCTTCGGAGTTGTAATCGCGCACGAGACCCGAGAAAAGCACGATCATGGGACGCTTTGCTCCGACAGCCAATGCGTTGGCCAGGGGGGCCTGCGTGACGAACAAGTCAGGCACGTTGACACCGAGCGCGGCCGCCGTAGCGCAATGTTTATCCCATAGCTCGGGCACCTGCTTGTCCGAGATCTCCACGGCGTTGCCTACCAGGAGCTGGCGCAATCGCCTCTCATGGCCGATGTCGACCAGGCGCTTGATGACCCTCTCCATGAGGGGCACAGAAGCGAGGGCTGCTGTTGCCGCTCGGTCGGAGGGATGTTGGAACGCTTTTGGGCTGATGCCCTCGTAGCGCGGCGTTTGCTCGGGGCTCACAGGCCGATGCTACTGCTTGGCCCCGGAATTTCTCGCCGGGGCCGAGATTTCTCGCCGGGGCCGAGATTTCTCGCTGGGCAGAAAGTTCTCGCTGGGCCGAAAGCTCTCGCCGGCGACCGGGCGAGCGAATGCGCTAAGGGGGCACGCCCGGCGCGCCGATTACCTGCAGGGTGGAGACAGGGTACAAATGCCCCGGGTGTTCGGGGCGTCTCGCCGGCTCGGCCATGAACGGCATCCGACAGTACGTCTGCGAGAGCTGCGCCGGGCATGTGCTCACCATCGTGGGGCTGCGGCACCTATCCCCCGATGCTGCGAACACCCTGTGGGCCCACGAAGATGACCCGTCCGCTCTGGCGGGACCGGCAGCCGAAGGGGCTGCCCGCTGCCCATTCTGCCAACGTGAGATGCAGGCGAAGGCGTTCGGGGAAGGCCACGCCGGCATCTGCCGCCCGTGTGAAGCGGTGTGGTTGGACAAGCCGGCCGCGCAGGCTGTCAAGGTGCCAGAGCCGGTGACGTCGTCGCTCAGCCAGGGCACCCTCCGGTGCCAGCACTGCGGCGCGGTGGCCGAGGACACACCTGACGGCAACTGCCGTTACTGTGGCAGCCCGCTGGCCCTACCCACCAAAGTGGTGGTCCTGGAGGCCCCTCCGGCGAATGAGGCGCAATGGGGCCGAGGGGGGGGCATCCTTGGTGACATCGCCGGCGGCATCATCGACACGTTCTTCGGATAAGAACGAGGGTGCTGGCTTACTGAAGTTGCTCTCCCGGTAACGCCCGCGGTTGCCAGCGAGGATGAGCAAGCTGGGGATATGAGCATCCATCCTCACGCCCAATCCTTCGGCGCCGTCGCTGCCGAGTACGAAAAGGGGCGCCCCACCTACCCGCCCGCCGCCGTTTCCTGGCTCGCGGAGAGCTGTGGGATAGGCGCGGGCACGCCAGTCCTCGACCTCGCCGCGGGCACGGGCAAGTTCACCCGGGCACTGGTGGAGCGAGGGGCCGAAGTGGTCGCCGTGGAGCCTGTCGAGGGCATGCGTGCGCGCCTTCAAATGGACTTGCCCCAGGTCACAGCGCTTTACGGCACGGCCGAAAGGATCCCGCTGCCCGATGCGGCAGTGCACGCCGTCACCGTGGCCCAGGCGTTCCACTGGTTCGACCACGCCAGGGCGCTCCAGGAGATCCACCGGGTCTTGGTGGCACAGGGACGTCTTGGCGTCATATTCAACGTGCGCCAGCCCGTCGACCATCTCGAGGTCGCTCTCGAGCAAATTTGGGACCGCTACCGCCGTGACGTACCCACCCATAGCGACGGCCGATGGCGGGAGGCGATGGCGGCGAGCGAGCTGTTCGGGCCGGTCGTGCACCAGTCATTCGAGATGGAACAGGTGCTCCGCAGTGCCGAGGAAGTAGTCGCCCGAGCCACTTCCACGAGCTTCATTGCCTCGCTGCCCCGCCAGCAGCTCGGCTCGGTCGTCGAGGAGATCCATGAGCTTTGCCGCCGGTCCCCCACGCCCGCGGTCCTTCATTACCGCACCGACTGCTACTGGTCTCACCGTCTCTAACCGGCCGCCTTATAACCGGCCACTTATAACCGGCCGCGCGGGCTCCGCGTAACTGCGATACTGCAACGATGGCGAGCGTTCGCCCGCGACAGGGCGCGCAGGGGCCGGGTCTCCGAATCGTCGGACATAGGTCGCTTAATGCGGCCGAACCCGACGCAACCGGGCGACCGGGGCACGAGCAATGGAACAGCCACGGGCAAGGTACAAGCCCCGGGCAAGGTGCAAGCGCTTCAGATGGTGCCGGTCCGGGCGCTTCTCACCGGGCAGTGATCAGGCTCGGCTGCCTTATGTGCCCGAGTGGCACGTACGAAAGGCTGTCGCCCTTCCTGCTTTCGGAGATCCCGGCACCCCCCCGGCGCCTCCTTCTGAGCGACAGCCTGGCCCACCTACGCCTACACGGGGCGCTCGCACTCGGTGGCGTGGTGGTGACCGGGGTCGGGACGTTCATGTACACCTTCATGAGCGCGCCGTGGCTCTTCAGGCTCATCTGGAGCTGCGTTGGCATGTGCCTGGTGCTGGCGGCTGTGGTGGTGATCCCCAGGGCGCCCACCTTGCGCGGCGGCTGCCCTTACTCCCTTGAGGCATCTCCCGCGACGCCACCCCCACGCCTACGGGCTTCCTCCAAGCTGCTGGTGCCTGCCGGTCTGGCGTTGCTGGCGTCGCCCCTCGTAGGCCCGCCCAATCCAGCGCTCATCGGCATCCCTGGGACCTGCGGAGCGGTCCTATGCGGGACCGGCCTGTTCGGCATCGCCCTGGCGGCACGGGCAGGCCGAGCATGGTTCTCCTGGGGAGTACGCCTCACGGCCCTGGGCGCGGCCCTGTTGGCATATGCGAACACCGCGTCTGCCTTCGTTTCCGCCACCCAAGAGGTGGACGTGCTGGCCTCCCTCGTCAGCGCGTTCGGCCTGGCGGTCTACGCCGGATCGGCCCGTGACCTCGCCAACCTCTACCGTAAGGAAGCCGGCCTTCTACCCGGGCGTGCGCTGGACTTGCGCCGCCCAGGAACGTCCCGCGGCCGGCAGTTCTAGATCGCCCACCCAAGGCGTCGCCTCGATGTCCTGGGCCAGCACTTCTTCGGGGTACAACGCCCATATGGGCACGCTCCGCCGGCGCTCGCGCACGATCTGGCGCGTGGACTCCAGGCCTTCGGGCGTGAAGCGGTAGTACAGGCGGGGTTTGCTCGACGACCGATCCGCTGGGTCAGCTGTCTCCCACGCCGCCCACATCCAGGCGATGAGCACCATGTGATTGAGCGCTCGGTTGACCGTCGACGCGTTGATGCTCAGCCCCGGTTCTGTCCACTCGAGCTGTTCGAGGATGTCACCGGCCCAAAACCGCGGATCGCGCCCGTGAGCTGACTTCGCGGCCAGGTTGACCAAACGAAGGGCCGCCACAGCCACCCTCTGCTCGTTCTCGACCGGGCCCCCTTTGACCCGACGTGCCACCTGGCATCCCCCCTTATCTAATGACTTCTTCGGGCTAACGACTTCTTCGGGCTAACGGCTTACGGGGCGACGACTGTCTCGCTATAGGTGCCCTACGCATCGGTTCTCAGCCTCTGACATGGGCGTCCGCCCGAGAGACAATAGCCCGAGCGAAGCTGGCGAGGCCCGCAGCGCCACCGTCCGCGTGAGGTGCCCGATAGCTTTGCCCACCAGGCCTAGGCGAGTTGCCGTTGCGAATAACCTCGAACTGCACTAACCTTACCTCTGCACCATCCGGGCACGCCCTCCTCCGCGAGGGCCGCCCCCCATACCGGACCCCCCCGGCTGGCACCCGCTCCTTCGGGGCGGGTGCCTTTGTGAGAGCATGTCGGCAGTGACCGAAGTCCCGTCTCAGGCGTCATCCAGCCGGCGCCGCGGCACCGGAGACAAGGCGGTGATCACAGATCTCGCCACTGCCAGCGACGCCAGCCTGGCTATGGCCGTCGCCCGCTGGCAGGATGATGCTCTCGCCGAGATCTACAGGCGCCATGCCGGTGCCGTGTACGGCTTGGCCCGGCGCGTCCTTTACGACAGCGCTCTGGCCGAGGAAGTCACCCAGGAGGTATTTGTCCGCCTGTGGAAGGAGCCTGAGCGCTTCGACCCCGCCCGGGGAGCCTTGCGTACCTTCCTCATGTCGATGGCGCACGGTCGTGCTATAGACATCCTCCGCTCCGAGACCAGCCGCCGTGCCCGCGAGGAGCGGAGCCGGGCTGTTGCGGAGGCGGGTTACGACATCGAGCAGGAAGTATGCCAGCTGGCCACCGCCGAAAAGGTGCGGGCGGTGCTGGCTAACCTGCCCGACAACGAGCGCAGCGCCATCGAGCTCGCTTATTTCGGCGGGCATTCCTATCGAGAGGTCGCCGCCATCCAGAACGAGCCCGAAGGGACTATAAAAAGCCGGGTACGTTCGGGCCTGCGGCGCATGAGCAGGGAACTGAGCTCGCTGGCCCAGGGGGCAGAGCAGTGATCCACGACGAAGTCGAAGAGCTCTTGGGCGCCTATGCCCTGCACGCCACCACGGCCGAGGAAACCGAGCGCATCGACGCCCACCTCGCCACTTGCCCCCGCTGCCGGTCAGAGGTCGCCGCCCATGAAGAGGTAGCCGCCATGCTCGGAACGACGATCAGCGAAGCGCCACCAGGTCTATGGGAGAAGATAGCCGCCGCGCTACCCCACGACGATGAGGGAGCCGGCACTGTCCGTGGCGGCCCTGCGCCCCAGCTGGGGGGCATGGCAACGGCTAGCCCAGGCCCAACTGCCGTCCCGGGGCCAACCGCCGGCGCAACACAGATCTACGACATCCGCGATGCGGCCAGCCGCCGGGACAGGTCCCGGCCACGCAACCGGTGGGCACTGGTCGGCGCAGGCGCGGTCGCCGCTGCGCTAATAGCTTTCCTCGGTGTGCAGGTGCACCAGCTCCGGGACCAGGTGCACGGCCTGGAACAGGCTGTAGGGCCCGCCCGGGTGCTCGACGGGCCACACCTCACCGTGCAGCTGTCCTCGCCCGCCCACAGCCCGGCCGCCACCGTTGTCGTGAGCCCCTCGGGGACCGCCTACTGGCTGGCGTCCTCGCTGCCCCGCCTGAGCGCCGACAAGACCTACCAGATGTGGGGCCTGGTCCACGGCAAGCCGGTTTCGCTCGGGCTTTTGGGCCCCCGGCCTGGCGTGGTGGGCAGCTTCCGAGTCGAGACCGACGTGACCCAGTTGATGGTGACCGCCGAGCCGCGTGGAGGCACGCCATTGCCCACTACGCCGGTGCTTGCCCAGGGCTACGTCGGCACCGCCTGAGCGCCTCCTGAGCCCTGCCGGCGGGCGTACCGGGCCGGCATAAATCGGGCAGCGCTAGGCTGCCGCCCAGTGGAACAGGTCCCTTCTTTTTCGCTGGAGGGCCGTACCGCCCTCGTCACCGGTGCAGCCCGCGGGCTCGGTCGCTCCATCGCCGTAGCGCTGGCCCACGCCGGTGCGGACGTCGCTCTCGGCCTTCGTTCCGCCGCCTCAGGTCGCGATGTCGTTGAGGAGATCGAGGCGCTCGGCCGGCGTTGTAGCCAAGTTCCCATGGACGTATCGGACCTTGGACAAGTCCGCTCCGCCATCGAGCGAGCCGCATCCGAGCTTGGCCGCCTCGACATCCTCGTGAACAATGCCGGCATAGCCCCTGGCAATTACGCGCTCGACGTGACCGAGGAGGACTTCGACGCGACACTGGCCGTCAACCTCAAAGGGACCTTCTTCGCCAGCCAGGCGGCGGCTCGGGTCATGGCCGGCCAGGGCTACGGCAGGATAATAAACCTGAGCAGCCAAGCTGGTTTCGTCGCATTACCGACCGAGTCCGTCTACTGCATGACCAAGGCCGCCATCTCCCACCTCACCAAGTGCCTCGCAGTCGAGTGGGGCGCCCATGGCATAAATGTCAATGCCGTCGCACCGACTTTTGTCCGCACCCCAGGCACGAGCGGCGCTCTCGCCGACCCGGCGTTCGAGAGAGACGTGACCGAGCGCATCGCAGCTCTTCACCGCATCGGCGAACCTGTCGAGGTGTCAGGCGCCGTGGTTTTCCTGGCGTCGCCGGCGGCTTCTTTGATTACAGGCGAGACCGTGCTGATAGACGGGGGTTGGACGGCTCGCTGAACGAAGGCCGGGCAAAGGCACGGCCGGGCAAAGGCACGGGCGGGCAAACGCGGGAACGCCGGAGCCCCCGCCGTAGCGGGGGCTCCGGGTCTGAGGCGGGGCAGGGGCCTGCCCGTTCAGTCGTTGGCTGCTAGTTGGTGACGCCTGGATCAGTGGGTGACGCCGGGGAGCGTCTGGAACCACAGGAACAGGTTGGTGGGGATGTCACCGGTGACGCCGGAGCCCTTTTGCCTTTGCAGGATACGGATCTCCGAGAGGTTCTTGTGCGAGGTGATCTGGTCCCAAGCCTTCTGGTTGGTGACGCCTACCACCACAACGGGCCACCACTCGGGCAGATCGTTGTTGCGGCTGTTCAAGATGTGGTCGTGAGCCGGGACAGGTACGTCCTTCAGCTTCGCCGCCGGGGCCCCGAGAGCAGATGCCAGGCGGGACAGGTCGATGGTCATGGGGTGGTCGACACAACCTGTGGACGGGCACTGGGTCTTGGGAGCAGGGCTGAACAACGGCACCGGGATCCACAGGGGGTCTGTGTAGCTGGCCGATGCTACGCCGGGCGGCAGCTGACGGTAGGCAGCCCCAGCCTCGCAACCGCTCGGAGCTGCTGCGCTAACGGTCTTGTCGCACCAGTACGGCTCGGTGTAGAGGGCGTCGAGGGTCGAGCCGGCGTAATAGTCCTTTGTGATGCCGATGTTCTCGCACTGGCCGACCATTGTGTAGGTGGGGCAATCGGACACGAGGTTGTCGATGGCCGTGCCCACATTGGCTGCCCCCGGAGCTATCGCAGGTGCCGTCCCTGACGGCGCAGCCGTCGTGTTCACACCCACGTCGGTGGTCAAGGTGCCAGGGAGGACCTGGAAGAACAGGTAGGCGTTGGTCGGGATATTGCCGGTGACCCCACTGCCAGACTGTGCCTGCAACGTCTGGATCTCCGTGTAGGACTTAGCGGAAATGATCTCGTTCCACGCCGTGGGATTGGTTACGCCGACTACCACCACTGACCACCAGATCGGGTCGTTGTTGGCGACAGTGGTGACGATGTGGTCGTGGCCCGGGAGCATGGTGTTGGCCAGCGCGCTGGCCGGCGCGCCGAGAGCCGAAGACAAGCGGGACAAGTCGATGTGCATTGGGTGGTCAATGCACCCCGGGGTCGGGGGGCACTGAAGGTAGCTGGGTGCCGGCGAGAAGAGCGGCACGGGTATGTACAGGTTCTGCACGTACTTGGCCGAGCTCACGCCTGCGGGGAGCTTGTTTGCGGGAGCGCCTGCTTCACAGCCCCCAGGCGCCTGCGAGGTAACCGTCGTGTCGCACCAACCGGGCTGCGAATAAAGGAAGTCAACGTCCTGGCCGTTGTAGAAACCCTGAGTTGTGCCCACGTAACCGCACGTAGCCGCGTTGGTCTCGCACGCTGCTTTGAGGGGTACCTGGGTAGAAGTCGAAGCCGATGTGGTGGCGGCGGAGGCTGTGGCGCCCAGGGTCGAAGCCATCAAGGCCGCCCCTCCCGCCACCAAACCTGCCAGCCGTGTACTTATTTTCATCTTTACCTCCGTGTCGATAGGCCATTGGTTATCCGTTGCGGCGGCCAACTTGGATGGCGCATGCACCAACTTTTTTTTGGGTGTCCAAGCGAGGCATGACGAATGCGAGCCATGACGAATGCGAGCCATGACGAATGCCGACCGGATCAAGCCGCTTCGAGGTCCGCCGCCCGAGCCGCGGCACGAGCGGGTACATCCTGTGGGCGGAGCGTGCGCCTGCCCAACCTCGAAGTGTGCGCTCGGTACCCGAGGCGTGCCAAACAAAACGACAGCAACAACAAGGGCACCGCAGTATTGGGGTCCGTTGCCGAACCAGTCCACAGCTGGCCCAGATCTTGGCCAAAAATCCAGAAAAACCCGGCGAGCACAGCCCCGGCACCAGCTGAACTGCGCCAGAACCTGGGAGGCGCCAGCACGGAGAGGCCGAGGAGCACCTCTACGACAGCCAAAGCAATGCCCACCAGCTGACTACTGGCAAAGAGCCCCCCGACGGAGCGGACTGCGCCGGATAATGGCGCCGGGGCATTGCCGGCCGACTGCGAAAACAGTGCCCGCTCTGCCCCCGGCAGGTACTGGGAGCTCGCCAAGGTCATGGACCCTCCTACGCACCATACGAGTAACCACCCTCCTCGGACAACAGCGCTTGCCAACGAGCGCGACCGCTCGGCCGCCAAGATCACGACGGCCACCAGTACATATACCGATGCCGCTCCAGGAAAGCCGGTCAGAAGGTTGCCCTGGCCCGAGACCAGCCCCCCAAGCCCTTCGCCAAAGAACCACACCCCCATCGCCCATGCGATCGAGCCGTACAGCCCGAGGCGCGCCGTCCTAGGGAAAAAGATCATTACTGCCAGCAACAATTGCGCCAGCGCGAACACGATGCCGACAGCGAGCGGGTGGGCGCCGACCATGCGGGCCGACCACAACACCGGGCCGGACACCCAACCGGGCTGCCCGGAGGCGGAAGGAGCCAGTACATCCGAGGCGAACTTGGCGGTGAACATGTACGGCTGGCACTGGAGAAGCCCGTCGAGCAGCCACAAACCGGCCAGCACCCTGCGGGCCACGACCATCCAGCCGCTCGCCGACGTTTCAACGGCTAACGGGCGCGACAAACTGATGATCATCCCCTGCCTCCTGGTCCTCGGGGCCCTGGCAGCGGGCAGGCCGAGCCTGGAGGCGGCCGCGTACGCGACGCCTGGGCGGGGACGGCCGCCGAGCGGGCCGCGCTTTGTTGTCGCCCGTTCTCCGTAGGCGACCCGGCGCCTGGATTAACCAGGTCCCTTATTTTTTCCTAGGAGCTCAAGCGCAGGGGGCAGCCTGTGCCACGTCGACGACCACCGGTGGGACATCTCGCTGGCGGTACAGCGCCGTGCGCCCGGCAAGCTCTACCATTGCTTCGCAGGCCGCGTCCTGGCAGGAGCGGCCGGCAACAAAGCGGAACTTGCCTGGCTCGACGACGAAATCCATGCGTTCGTCGTAAAAAGCGAGCCTGCTCGGATGGATGCGGAAGCGGACCCGTGCCGCCTCAGCGGGGGCGATGGTGACCCGATGGCTGGCGACCAGCCATCGCTCGGGCCGCGACACGCTGGCATAAAGGTCGCTGGCATACACCTGCACGACCTCGTCACCTGGGCGCTCGCCCACATTGCGCACTGTGAGCGCAACTACGACTTCGGCCTCTGTGGTCGAAGCCCGCACCTCGAAGTCCTCCAACGAGAACTCGGTGTAGCCCAGCCCGTGCCCGAAGCAAAAAAGCGGTCCCTCCTGGCAGTCAGTGTAAGCACCGTGCCACGCGGACCTCGACCCACCGCTGCGGTGAGCATGGTGCAGAGGCACCTGGCCGCCGGCGCGCGGCAGGCTCACAGGGAGCCGCCCGCCAGGCTCTGCGGCGCCGGTGAGTATGTCGGCCAGGGCATTGCCGCCCTCCTGACCGAGGGGGGGCGCGTACAGCAGGGCGTTTGCCACCCTGGCGACGCCGGATAGGGCGTGCACCCGGCCGCTCACCACCACGACCACCGTCGGCGCCCCGCTGGCTGCCACCTCTCTGACCAGCTCCTCTTGGCCACCGCTAAGGCGCAGATCGGTCGCATCGCGCGACTCGCCGACGGTCGATGCAGGATCGAGGCCGGAACGGCCCCCAACGAAAACCAGTGCTACGTCAGCGTCCTTCGCCGCTTGGACGGCAGCGGGCAAACCTGAGCGGTCTTCGCCGGAGATGTCGCAGCCCGGCTCGTAGGTGATCTCGGCCCTGCCGTCGAGCGCGGCGCGCAGGCCGGCGAGGGGGGTCACGTGAGGGGTGAAGAACGGCCCCGGACGAAAATCTCCCTTGCCGCTCGGCAGGTGCATCTCGGTCGGCACCGATTCGTCCTGGGTGGCCATGGCCCCCTCCTGGTGGCTCGGGTAGTGGTAGTCGCCTTGGAGCAGTCGGGGATTGTCGGCGCACGGCCCGATCACAGCCACCCTGCGTATGCCAGGACCGAGAGGCAGGACGCCGTCATTGGCCAGCATGACAGTGCCCATTGCCGCAGCCTTGCGAGCCAGAGCAGTCGCGGCGGGGTCTGCAAAGACCGCGGCGGCCGCCGGTGCATGTACGTAGGGCGACTCGAACAGCCCGAGGGCGAACTTGGCTTCAAGCACCCTGGTGACGGCCCGGTCCACGATGTCCATGCCGACCAGGCCTGCATCCATTGCGGCCCTCAATGGCTCCCCGTAGCAATCGCGCCCGGGCAGTTCCATGTCCAGCCCGGCTCGCAGGGCCTTGGCCGCCGCCTCTGATTTGTCAGAGGCCGCCCGGTGGTAGCTGTGCAGCAGTGCCACGGCGAAGTAGTCGGCCACGACCATGCCGTCGAAGCCGAGCTCGTCGCGAAGCAACCCGGTCAGGATCTCAGGTGAGCCACTCCCGGGTAGGCCGTCTATGCAGCTGTAAGAGCTCATTACCGTGGCCAGGCCGGCGTCGCGGATGGCGGCGGCAAAGGGCTCGGCATAGACCTCGCGCAGTTCCCGCGGGCCGACGTTGACCGGGGCGTGGTTACGCCCACCCTCGGAAGCGCCGTGGGCCAGGAAGTGCTTACCGGTGGCGAGCACGCCCCGGGTGAGGTCGTCACCTTGCATGGCCCGTACATAGGCGGTGCCGAGCAGGCCGCACAGCACCGGGCTCTCGCCGAAGGTTTCCTCCACCCGGCCCCAGCGAGGATCCCGGGCCACGTCGAGGACCGGCGCCAGGCTGTGGCGGGCCCCTACCGCCAGCAGCTGCTCACGGATCGTGGCGGCCACGGCGCCGACAAGATCGGGAGACCAGCTCGCCGCCAAGGACAACGCCTGAGGGAACACGGTGGCGTCGCGCGCGCAGTAGCCGGCAAGGGACTCCTCGTGTACGACAACGGGAATACCGAGCCGTGTCCTTTCCACGGCCAGCCGCTGGACTTGGTTGAACAGCTCGGCGCTCTGGGAAGGCGTCAGGCCGGTGGTGGCGCCGATGCGGGTCACCTCCCCGGCCCCGTGCGGCATGACGGCGAGCGCGGCGTCCTCGTCAAAGCGCCCGTTGGTAACGAGATCGGGGAAGTTGACCGCTGACAGCTGCGCCAGCTTCTCGTCCACGGTCATGTCCCTGACCAGCTCAGCTGCCCGATCACGGGCCGTACGGCTCTCGTGCACGTGGTGACCCTACAGCGGCCTCCGCGCCTTGCCGAAGGAGCTCCCCGAGAGCTCGAAAGCCAGTAAGCGCTCGCGGGCCCCTAAATTTGAAGCGGTGACGCCGAACAGACGACGCCTACCGGCAGGGACCGTGCCTGTGTTGTTGAGCGTGGGCATAGTTGCCCTCCTCGTCGCCGTCATTGGCGTCTTGATCGCCGGGACCGGCACTAACCACGGTCCGAAGCGTGGCGGGCCCGAGGCGGCGCCCCAACGCCCCTGGCGTCCCGCCCTGGTCACCCCCGCCGACCGCGCCGGGCCCCCGTCGTTGCTGCTCCCCCGGAGCATTTTTGGCCGCCCGATCACCTCCTGGCCGGTGGCCGCCGAATCGCCCGTGCTCGCCAACGACATCGTCAAGCAGTACCACGCCGCCTACGGCAACGTCACGGTGAACACTGACCGCCCCGTTTATTGGGCGGCCCCCGGCCAGCCCCGGGTTGCCATGCACGTCCTCCCTGGTTGCCAGAACTTCCTGACCCAGACCGGGGCGTTGGTGCCCATACCTCCTGGGGCCGTACCCGGGCACAGTTCCGACGCGATCCTCAGCGTGTACCAACCGTCGACCCACTCTGCCTGGGAATTTTGGCGCACGGCCCAAAAGGACGGGTCGTGGTATGCCTGTTGGGGCGGCAAGATCGACACCCGCACGACCAATGGCGTTTTCCCTTTCCCCTATGGCGAGACGGCATCGGGCATCTCCAACCTCGCAACTGAGATCACAGAGAACGACATCGCCACCGGCGCAATCCGCCACGCCGTGGGCATGGTGGTGTTGGGCGACAGCTGCGACTGGTCGGGGACGTCGGTCCATGGCGGGCTCTTCCCCGCCAACCGCACGGACTGCGGGTACAAGACACCCGGCTGGCCGGCTGAGGGCCAGTGGTTCCGCTTTCCCCCGGGCCTGGCCATGCCCCCGCGCCTTACACCCTTTGCCCAGATGGTGTTCCGGGCCATACAGACTTACGGGGCGGTGGTAGTCGACCAATCGGCGGCTGTCGCTGTCCTGGCCGACCAACCCTCGGCCTGGAGGGTGGCCGGGAACCGGGGCGTGGACCCCATAACCGCAAGCTTTGACGGGGTTCCCGCCTACAAGGTCATCGCCGGCTTGCCGTGGGGGAAGCTACAAGCGGTGACACCCCCGACCAACCCGGGCGCCCAGGCAAACGGGTAAGCAGGCAGGCGGGTAAGCAAGCAAACGCGTCAGGTACGCCGGCCCCGGCGACTGGGCTGCGGCTCCGCGCCGGCTCACCAGTCGACGCGGATGAACGAAGCCCAGCGCTGCAGGACACTCTCGTCGCCTTGGGCCCGCAGGAGGCCCGAACTCGTGCTCCGCCGGTTCCACAAGGCCAGGTAAAGCTCGTGCGCCGGGCCTGACAACTTGCAATCCGGCGACGGTCCGCCCTGCCTTGTCGCGCTGACCGCCTCGGGCCCCACGGTCACCGTCCACAGGCACCCGCCCTCGTCAGCCTCCACGGCCAGGCTCCAGGGCAGCTTGACGGCTTGCCCAGTTCTCTTGCGCGGGGCAAACCCGCAAAGAAGTTCGTCCAGCCCGTCAACAGCGAACTCGGTAGAAAATTGGCCGACCTGGCGTCCAGCCGCCAGCTCGGCATCGACGCGGTGAACTGCGGTCTCGTGCGCTTGGCGCCTTGCCCAAAAAACGAGGGGCGACGGCGCGGCCATGAACGTCCAGCACTGCAAGTCAGCTGGCGCAGCCCGCAGGCTGGCGACGAGGGCCGCTTGCCCGGCCTCGTACCAGTTGAGGAGCTCCGCGTCGGCCGGGCGGCGGCTAAAAATCTCGTCCTTGCTGATATCTTCTGCCATCTCGGCAGCCGCTTCGGCCACATGAGCCGTCGCCCACCTGTGCACGTAGCCGACATGGGCAAGAAGGTGGCGCACGGACCAGCCTGGGCACGAAGGGACGTGGGCATCCAAGCCGGCTGCGCCGGCCGCAGCAGCCAAGGCCTTGCCATTGTCGTCCAGTTGGCTTATATATGCTCCCAGGTCCAACTGGCTCTTGGCGGGGCCTCCCCCGGGAACGGCATCGGCTAGTGCCATGACACGCAACCTTTACCCTCTTCGACCAAGCCGGACCAGCAGGTGTCAGCTGCCACCCACAAGGGACCACCTGAGCGCTGTTATTGCCAGCCTCATGGGACCACCCCCGTTGCCAGTCATGGGACCACCCTGAGCGGTCCACCACTTCCGGCCTGAGACAGGTTCAGCTCTGGGCACCAAGTC
>DASSZK010000039.1:0-21294 GCA_035702845.1 Acidimicrobiales bacterium | reverse complement strand
ACGGCTACGCAGTACCCGTTCTGGGGGCATGACACCGAGCCCAGCGAGCCTGCCGGGTTGGCCACGGCTGGCGTCGACCATGCCGAACCGTTCCATACGACGGCCTTGCCCTTGGCCCCCACCGCCGCGCAGAACGTCGGCGATGCGCACGAGACTGATTGCATCTCATCCCCAGTAGCCACCAGCTTGGGGGAGGTCCACGACCCGTCGTGATAAACGAGCGCGTGACCAAGGAAATCGACACTGGCGCAGAACGAAGTCGTAGGGCAGGAAATAGCGTTCGTTTGCGCGAACTTGTCTATTCTCTTGGCTGCGCTCCAGGTACCACCTGAGTAGCGCAAGGCGTTGCCGGCGTCGTCGACTGCCATACAGAAAGTGGTCGATGGACATGACACCGAGGCGAGCACAGGCACTTTTTGATCAGCCACTACAGGTTTGCCCCAAGTAGAGCCATGGAAAACTGCCGCCATGCCGTGGTCGCCAACGGCGGCACAGAAGTGCGGGCCGCTGCAAGACACGGAGAACAGGCCATTGTCTTTTACGACATTAGAGGGGGTGCCCCAGTAGCCCGTTGTGGCACCCTTAGGCGCCCCATAGGGGTGTGGGTTCGCTGGAGGAGCGCTCGCCGGCGGAGGCGGGGGGGCGCTGGTCGTGGACCTGGTCGAGTGCGAGGACGCAAGCGTTTTCTTGGACTTTGCGACGCCTGTCGAGGTGGGCCTGTGCTTGTGGCTAGAGGTACTTGAGGACCCAGATGTAGTTGAGGGCGTTAATGTACTAGCGGGCAGGGTGGCGTGCTTTGCCCCGCCGGGTGCGCGTTTCGGGGACTTGCTCGGTGCTGTCGTGGTGCGCAAGCTCGTCGCTGTCCTTTGCGCCGTGGTGCCGGCAACTTGAGGCGTCTTCGACGTGGTTGACGTCGTGCCGGCAGAGATCTGCGGGTTGCCCCCGCAGCCAGCCAGCGCCAGACCAGCCAAGGCCGTTGCCACCAACAACAACTTCGGGCCGCGACCATCAAAATGAGACACCGTCCGAACCCCCCTTACGTTTGCCACTGTCGACCGAGTAGGCGAGTGCCCGGACAACGGCCGGTCTCTGCTCGGTCCAGGAAGTTGCCAAGTGTAACACTGGCCCTGCCACCTGCTGTTGGCTCCGCGGCCGCGTTACTTTGTCGCCGGTGGTAGGCGGTGGCGGAAGAGCTGCCGGCTCGTGCGCCACATCAGGCTTGCTCTGGGTGCAGCACCTCCGGCTCCTCACAGCCGTCCTCTCCGCTCCCGACGGGCCCGGACCGGCATTGAAGCCTTAGCCGTGAAGCGGCTGTCTTCCTCGTGTTCGGTACGCGGCCACAGATCCGGGCTGCCTTATTGGACCAGCTCGGGCCCGTGTCTCAGCGCCGGGGACCGTATGCCGGCGGCCCCGTATGATCGGGGAGACGGAGGGCAGCACGATCGCGGAGGATGTCAGGAATGTCTTCATGAGCGGCACCAAGAGACGTCTCGGGCCAAAAGCGCTCCGGTGGGGCGGCCTTGTCGTATGGGGCAGCCATGTCCTCTTGGCGCGCATCGGTGCCTACCGGTGCCCTCGCTGCAAAAGCCGTCTGAACTACAGGTGGTGGTGTAAGCGCTGCATGGCGTACCGGCTGCCGGCGCGCTGAGGCTCTCTTCGAACGTGGACCTTTACATCTGGAGGTCGAGGTTGCCACCGAGCGCTTGGCGGCTAAAGGTGGCCTGCCCTGCTAGCGCCGCCATGACGTCGGAGTAACCGGCGGAGGCCATGTACTGCGTCGAGCTCTGAGCTCCGACGTTGGCGGCTATGACAGCCGCTAGAGCGCCGACGCCCGTAGCAACACCGGACGAGGTGGCCGCCGTCGCTGCGACAGCGCCGCTCGAAGCGTTCGGTTGCTGGGGAGACCCTGAAACGCCTGGGTACGACCCGTACGCCCACTGACCGCCGACACCGCTCAAGGCGTCCATGCGTCACGTCCTCCTCGTGGTATCACCACGTCAAGTGATCTCGATCACACTCATAGTAGCACGGGGCCGGTCAGAAGGGAAGGGGCAGGCGGTGGGTCGCCAGGGACCTGTTCCTCGGCCCGTGCTCACCTACTTTACATAACGGACATTATCGGCGGCCCGGGGGACCAGGGCGTCATCCAGGTGTTGCGTGCGCTCCTTTTTAATGGGCGTTCGCGTGCCCACCTCTTTATTAGGGTGAGCCCCGGGGCCAGGTGGGGCCGCTGCACGAACCAACCGGAGATGTGGCCAACTCTTTGAGGACCGTAATGACCAGGTGTACCCGAGGTCCAGCAGCGTGAGGAGCTCGGGCGCCGGGCACACCCAGGAGTTGCCTGATCTCGGTACCGCCGAGGAGCTCGCCAGCGGAGCGCCATTGCCGGCCCCGGCCGTCGGGCGCCATGCCAGAGCATTGGCGCCTCTGGGCGTCGTCTTTTTGGCAACCGGTTTGGCGACGGCGTTGGCCGTGCCGTTCCTCACCCTCTTCCTGACCAAGGCAGTCCACGCAGGCCCCGTAGAGGTTTCGGTGTTCCTCGTGGCGCTGCCTGTTTGCGGGATTGCAGCGTCATCGGTCATGGGACGGCTGTCCGACGGACGGCTCGAGCGCCGCCGCGTGCTGCTGCTCGCTGCGCTCGCCAGCGCGCTCGGCAGCGGCTTGGCCGCCTTCGTACGCGACTACTGGCTCTTGTTCCTTAGCGGCTGCACGCTGCTGGCACTCGGCAGGTCGGTTATGCCCCAGGCATTTGCCTATGCACACGACGTGCTAGTTGGCGACAAGGCGCAAGCCATGATGACAAGCACACTCCGTACCTTCTTCTCGCTGGCTTGGGTCGCCGGCCCTCCGCTGGCGGCAGCGTTGCTGACCACTGGCGGGTTCGGGGTACTTTTTGGCGCAACGGCGGTGCTCTACGTCGCTGTTGCGGGCGTAGCAGTCTTTTGGCTGGGTTCTCCGCGGGCCTCCAGCGAGCGGTCGCTAGCCGACGGATCACCAGCCCCCCAAGCTCCTAATGCTTCGTCACGGACTTTGTGGCTCACCATCGCGGGGCTCGTCGTCATCCAAGCCTCGATGTCGGTAAACGTCCAGGACCTCCCCCTGTACGTCGTCCACGACTTGCATGGCGGGGTCGGCGCCGCCGGCGGGGTCCTCGGGCTATGTGCGGCTCTGGAGATCCCGGCGATGCTCGGTTTTGGTTACCTGTCGAAGCGGTTCTCGCTGCGTGGCCTGGTGCGCCTCGGGCCGCTCATCGGTGCCGCCTACTACGTCACGGCCGCCCTTGGGGCCCACGTTTGGCAGCTGGCAGCCGGCCAGATCCTGAACGCCTGTTTCATCGCCATCATGGGTGGCCTCGCCATCAGCTACATCCAACAGATGCTCCCTAGCCAACCTGGGCGTGCCTCTACTCTTTATAGCAACGCGTTCGCCGGTGGCGCTGTCCTGACTGGGCCGCTCATGGGCGTGGCGATCAGCCACGGTTACCGGCTGCCTTATGTCTTCGCGTCGTGCCTGACGGTCGCCGGGTTCGCTCTGATCATCGCCGGCTCCGTCCCGCGGCCCGCACCTGCTGCGGACGCTCGCGCTCCTGCCTAGCAAAGTCTTGCAAATTCGTCACAGTGATGCTTTGCGCCATAATACGTCACTGTGACATAATAAGCTGGCTGGGCCGCTCACGCGAGTAATCGGCCCGTGCTTTCACTACCGTGTGGAGATGCGTTTCAGCGTCTGGCCGAGCACCTCTCAGTCCTGGCAGGACCTGTTCGATGTCGCCACTCACGCTGCCCACACCGGCTGGGATGGCGTGTGGGTGGCCGACCATTTCATGCACTCCACCGAGCCCGCCGATGTCGCCATGCTCGAGTGCTGGACAGTATTGGCTGGGCTGGCTACCTCGGTCCCCCGCGTCCGCATCGGACCGCTCGTGGCGGGCAACACCTATCGCCACCCGGCGGTAATCGCGAACATGGCGGCAACAGTCGACCAAATGAGCGGCGGCCGGCTGGTGCTGGGGCTAGGGGCGGGCTGGCAGGAGAACGAGCACCGGGCCTATGGGATCGAGTACCCCGACGTTGGGGGGCGCCTGGCGCGCCTGGACGAAGCCTGCGCCGTCATCCGAGGGCTCCTCAGCGCTCCCCGCACGAGTTTCGCTGGGCGGTTCTACGAACTGCGCGACGCGCCGATGGAGCCAAAAGCGGTGCAGGAGCGTCTGCCTCTCTTGATTGGCGGCAGCGGGGAAAAGGTGACACTGCGGATCGTCGCCAAGTGGGCTGACGAGTGGAACACATGGGGCGTGCCAGAAGTACTCGCCGCCAAGGGCGCCGTGCTGGAGCGCCACTGCGAGGCGATCGGGCGTGATCCGGCGACCATTGCACGCTCGGCACAAGTCGTCGTGAGCCTCGACGCCAAGGCCCCACCCGCCCTCAGCTCCCGCAGCGTCGAGGTCAGCGTTGCCCAGATGCAGGACATGCTTGGCCGCTACGAGCAGTCCGGCGTAGACGAGTTCATCCTCCCCGACTGGAACCTCGGGGCCGGCACTGCTCGCCGGGACCACCTGGACCGCTTCCTTGCTGACGTCGCCGCTCCGTTTAGGCGTGGGTGAGCCAACCCGCCCAAAGCAAGACCGACCGTGAGGCGACTGATGAAAGCGAGACTGAAAGGTCACCATGCCGCACCTGATTGACATCACCTCGCCCGTAATGACAACCACAGTTGTCAGCCCTATCGGTCTACTGACACTCACCTGGGAGCGAGACGCTCTCACCGGCCTTCATATGCAGCACCAGGCACATTCACCTCGCCAGCTCGTGGAGCCGGTGCGGGACCAGGGCCCGTTTGCCGAGGTAACCGGCCAGTTGGAAGCCTATTTTGCGGGCTCCCTCACGAAGTTCGAGGTGCCCCTGCGCCTTACCGGCACTCCTTTCCAACGTGCCGTTTGGGCAGCCTTAGCCGACATCCCCTACGGGGAGACTCGCAGCTACTCACAGATCGCGACGGCGGTAGGCAAGCCCAGCGCACGCAGAGCCGTAGGCCTGGCCAACGGGCGCAACCCGGTTGCGCTCATCGTGCCATGCCATCGGGTTATCTCGGCCGACGGCACCATCGGCGGGTATGGAGGCGGCCTGGACCGCAAGAGGTACCTGCTGGACTTGGAACTACGGGTGGTGGCGCGCCACAAGCGCGAAGCCGCTGTGGAGGCCAATGGACCAAGCACGGCTAGTAAAGGTAAGTAAGTACCTCGCCAAGCACCTCCGCCACCAGCCATGGCGCATCGGCTTGGACCTAGACGGCGGTGGCTGGGCCGACATCGGCCAGTTGCTCGAACGCTGCGCAGCCAACAATTTCCCGCTCGCTCGGGAAGAGATCGAAGAGGTTGTCGCCCATAACGACAAATCCCGTTACGAGGTGCTCGGGGACCGGATCCGAGCACGCCAGGGGCACTCGCTACCTGTAGCTTTGGGCCTCGAGGCAACCGAACCGCCCGAGGTGCTCTATCACGGGACGGCCCTCTTCAACGTAGACCTGCTCCTCGTCGACGGCCTAAGGCCGATGACGCGACAGCATGTCCACCTCTCCCCAGACGTGCCAACCGCTCTGCGCGTCGGGAGGCGCCATGGCCCACCTGCCGTACTGCAGGTGGCCGCACTGGCATGGCACCGTGCCGGCGGCATTTTTTGGCTGAGCACCAACGGCGTGTGGCTGGCACAGGCTGTGCCGGCTTCCTACTTGAGCCGCCTGGCGCTGAACGGCCTCCGCGCCCAGAAGAGTGCTGAGCCCCGGTCCCTCCGCCAGAGTGCTTCGCGGGATGTAGCCTCCGTGCCGAACCCCCGACCCATGACCCCCGACCCATGGACCCCCGACCCATGACCCCCCTCCCCTCCCTGCCTGCCCCACCCACTGCTCTTGACGCGCCGACAGGTGCGGGTCACGGGGGCCGGCGGCCAACGGCCGTTCGCGAAGGCGGCCTCATCGGCCGGTATGCAGCCGCCGTGACGGCAACCCCGCGCCGCGTGGGAACCTGTGCTCTGGTATCAGCGCTCGCCTACGTGCTGGCCAGGATATTGGTGGCCGCTCACGGCAACATCGGCGCCCTCGTCTTGCTTGGGCATACCTTCGTGCACCCAACCGCGGCGACGGCCGGTATGCCTATCCGGGCAGGTAGTGGTTACGACGGCCAGTTCTATTACCGGATGGCCCTGGGCCCCTCAGACTTCGCACGCCAGGCGTTCGGCGTCACCCTCGACAGCCTCGGCCGATTGTCCCGGATCGGCTACCCGGCCTTGGTCTGGCTGTGTTCGTTCGGGAACCCCGGCGCCGCCGAGGTAGCGATGGTGGTCGTCAACGTGATTGCCTTTGGCCTCCTAGCTGCAGCCGGTGCTGCGTTATGCAAAGAGGTCGGGCGCTCCCCTGCTTGGGGTCTGGCGCTTACCGGCTTTGCCGGCCTTCTGTGGTCGTTGGGACGCGATCTCACGGAGGTGAGCGAGGCGGCGTTGTTCGTGTTGGCACTGCTGTACTTGCGCAGAGGCCGACCACTCCCTGCCGGCGCCGCACTGGCGATGGCTGTGCTCACAAGGGAGCCTGCTCTGGTCCTAGCTGGGGCCCTGCTTTTGGTGAGGTTGGCGACAGCAGGTCCCCTCGCTCGCCATCTGCGACTCGAGCGACCACTTTGGGCCCGCTCCCGGTGGGCTGATGCCGCCTGGGCCGTCCCCTTTTCTGCATTCGCGGCGTGGCAGCTAACGGTGTGGTCTGCCACCGGCACGTTCCCACTAAGCAGTTCGAGCCGTGCCAACATCGGCGCCCCCTTCGTCGCGCTCGCCAGGGCCGGCGAGCACTATGCAGGCGAACTGCCGCATATTGCTGCCCTGCTCTGGTTCTCGGAGCTCGCGCTACTGCTCGGTCTGACCGTAGGTGCCGGGTTTGCAGTGGCGCGCCGGTCACTGCTCCTCTACGAGGCGCTTGCATGGGTCGCGCTGGTCACCATGAGTGTCTGCCTCGGCAACGGCGTCTGGGCTGGCGATGTCGGTTTCCGGAGCATGGACGACCTATGGAGCCTCGGGTGCCTCGCGCTGGTCGCTACTCGCTGGTCACTGCGCTGGCCCGCTCGCGTCGCAGGCGTTATGTGGGCGGTCGTCGCGGTCGAGCTCGTCCTGTTCATCTAGACAACGGGCTCGCACGGGGCAACGGGCTTCGCCTCGGCAAGGCGGCACTCCAGGCAGAAGTCGAAATCAGCGAAGGGGCGGGCGAAGCTCGGGCCGGCGTGCCAAGATTGTGGCCGACCAGACACGCAAAGCGCGCCAGCAACGAAGTTCGGGAGTGAAACCGGCGCACGCCCAGAGAAAGGAGAAGGTTGCCAGAGCACCGTCTTACCGTCGGCATGCTCTCCCCCCTGCTGGCCGGCGCGTATTTCGGGGTGGTACTGCAGGGCCTGGCCCGGCACATGGCAACAGCGGGTGGCCGAGTTGTAGCCATCCAAACCAGGGATGCCCAGCTCGGTCGCGAGTACCCGTGGCTCCCGCCGCCCTTCGCTACGGCACTTGGCTGGGACGCCGTGGACGGTTTCGTCGTCGTCATCGATGCGGTCACCGACGATTACCTGAGCCAACTACAAGAGCGCGGGAAGCCAATAGTGCTTGTAAGCGCTCATTCGTCGCGCTTTGGCTACCCCGAGGTTGCCCCAGATAACCGCGGCGGAGTGATGCAGGCCGTGGAGCACCTCATTGCGCATGGTCATAAGCAGATCGCTTTCGTTGGCAAGATGGACCAAGCCGTAGGCGACGACGTCCACGAACGGTACCGGGCTTACGGCCAGGCGCTGAGGAGCGCCGGGCTCCCACCCGACCCTAATCTCGTTTTTTCGGCGAAAACCAGCCTGCAGGAGGGGGGCTACGGGGCTGCGCAAGCGATCGTGAATGGCGGTCTGGCCTGCACGGCTGTGGTCGCGGCGACGGACATGCTGGCCGCCGGGCTGCTCCGGGGCTTCGCCGAACGGGGCGTAAGCGTGCCTGACGAGATCGCCGTGGTGGGCTTCGATGACCGCGACTTCGCATCGAGCTTGTCGCCAAGTTTGTCGAGCATCCGGGTCGACTTTGAGGCGGTTGGAGCCGAAGCGGGCCGTGTCCTGGTCAAGGCCATCGCCGGCACGCAGACCGGTCCGGCAAGGCACCGGGTCAAGACCTCGTTCGTACCACGGGAGTCATGCGGGTGCCTGAGTGCCGTTGCACCCAGCCTGCGGCCCCCTTTCCAAGACCTGGCGGCATCCGAGCGCTTCATCCGTGAGTTCGTCGACCGGGTGGCCGGTCGAGGCGCTCCGGGCCCGAGTGCTCGGCTAGCTCGCACCATCGCCGGACAGATAGCCACCCATTTCGTCGAGGCGGCAGCAACCTGTGCCCCGGACGCGGCGGCCCTTCGGCGCGCCGGCGAAACGGCGTTCAGTGCTTTTCCCCGGCCTGGCACCGTGCCAGCGGCAATTGACGTCGCCCAGCAGTTGCGCCGAGACATCCTCGCCACGATGGGTTACAGCAACGAACGCCTAGCGGCCCTCGACCGGTGCGCCTTCGAGCTGGCAGCGGCCCTCTACGGCGCAAACAGCCATCAGCAGATCGAGGTCAACTCCCGGCTGCAGTCCTCGCTGGCCGAAGAGCACTCCGTAAGCCTCGCCCTCGTCGGCTTGGGCGCCGACGAGCCACGACCGCGCCAGCTTGACTGGCTGGCGGGGACGCACGCGAAGACGGCGTGCCTCGGGATCTGGGACAGATCGAGTGACGAACGAGGCGCGTGCCTTGAAATCGTCGGCACGTACGGGGACTTCCCCGGTGCCACGGCCCTACTCGGTGCTCATGTACCGGCGGCCGTGTTCCCACCGGTTGCCGAGCTCATAGAGGCAAGGCCCGGCGCCAGCGACAACGGGTCGCAGCGTGTAGCACCCGAAGACGTGGTTATGGTGCTGCCCGTGCGCACAGACAAGCGCTACTGGGGCGTCCTCGCCCTGACCGGGCAGGCGGAGAACGTGTCGAGCACAGGCGCCGACATTTACTTCCAGTGGACGGGCTTGCTGGGTATGGCGCTCGATCGGGATTCGCTGCTTCAGGACCTTCGATCGTCCGAGGAGCGCTACGAACTTGCCTCTCGTGCCGCGAACGACGGACTGTGGGACTGGGATGTCCAAGGCGGGACAGTGTTCTTTTCACCCCGGTGGAAATCATTGCTTGGCTACGAGGACCACGAAATCGGTGCCGCCCCGGACGAATGGTTCAGCCGTGCCCATCCTGACGACGCCGGCGACTTGGAGAGCTCCATACAGGCGTGCCTTCGTGGTGAACAGTCGTCTCTTCAGATAGAGCATCGCCTGGTGGCAAAGGACGGCAACTACCGCTGGACGTTGTGCCGAGCCGTCGCCATACCTGGCGGCGGGCAGCGCGCCGTACGCCTTATTGGTTCATTGACCGATATCTCTGAGCGCAAGCAGCTCGAAGCGCAACTGCGCAAGGCGGCGCTTTATGACCCTTTGACAGGTTTGCCCAACCGTACGCTGTTCATGGACCGTCTGGACCAGGCGTTTGCCCGTGCCAAGCGGTCGCCGGCATACCAGTTCGCAGTCCTTTTCATTGATCTTGACGGCTTCAAGGCCGTAAACGACAACTGGGGCCATGCGGCGGGCGACGCCCTCCTCAACAGGGTGGCAGCGCGGCTCAAATCCCATCTTCGTGACAACGACACGGCGGTGCGCTTCGGAGGCGACGAGTTTGCGGTCTTGGTAGACGGGGTGACGAGTACCCAGAGGCTCGATGCCATCGCTGAACGGTTGCGGGCGAAGCTCTCGGTGCCGTACGAGATCAACGGCCGGACCCTCGCGATCAGTGCCACCATCGGCCTCGCTCTGAACACCGACGGCTACGAGGACCCCTCGCGGATGGTCGACGACGCAGATGCTGCGATGTACCGGGCGAAACGCTCCAACCGGGGGGCCCGCCCCGCCGGCGAACCTGTCGGGATCACCGCTCTGTGATGGTCTTGATGACGAGTAGCTAGCGGCCGTACCAAATCGGCGCGAGAATTGGAGTGGTCAGGGACCAACTGACTTAGCAGGGCGTAGCCGGCGCAGCGGAGGATCCGCCATCTGGAGGGCGCGCAGAGGCGTGAAGTCTTGGTTCGAGAGACGTTACCCAGCAGAGTTGTGCCCACTAGCGCCCCAACGGCATGCGAGAGCGCCTGCCGTGGCGGGCTGCGCCACTGGAGATCGGAGACAGCCATGGCCGACAGGCCCTTGACCATAGGGGTGATCTCGCCTCTGCTGGCTGGAGCGTACTTCGGTGAGATCCTAAAAGGGGTGTCTTCGTGGGTAACCCGGTCCGGTGGCCGCACCGTTGCTGTCCAGACCCTGGAGGCTTCGCTCGGTGACAAATATGCCGGCGTACCGCCCTTCGCCAGCCGCGTGGCATGGGACCATCTGGATGGCTTGCTCGTAGTAGTGCGGGCGACTACCGACGAGTTCCTCGCGGAAGTCCGCTCCAAGGGAATGCCCGTGGTCACCGTAAGTCACCACGTGCCGCGCCTGCACTGCCCCGAGGTACTGCCTGACAACCGCTCGGGTATGGCAGATGCGGTCGGGCACTTGGTAGAGCACGGGCACACCCGGATCGCGTTTACCGGCTACGCGGGCCTGCCTGATGTTGCCGAGCGGTACGAGGGCTACCTGGAAGCGATGCGCTCACATGGCCTCTACGTCGGCCCCGATTTGTACTTTCCTGCCCCCAACAGCTGCGAAGACGGTGGTGAGGAAGCAGCCAGGGCCATGTTGGATGCCGCTCTACCGTTCAGCGCCCTCGTCTGTGCCACGGATCTGAACGCCTTCGGGACCGCTCGTGTCCTAAGGGAAGCTGGTGTTGACGTACCCGGGCGTATCGCCCTGATCGGCTTTGACGACATGCCCTTCGCCGCTCATCTGGTTCCCCCGCTGACAACCGTCCGTCAAAACTTCGATCTTTTGAGCGAGACGGCGACTCGGCTGTTGGTGGAAATGATCGGCGGCAGGGCTGTGGCCAGCGGGCCGCACCGGGTGAGGACCTCTCTCATCGCCCGCGGTTCGTGCGGCTGCAAACCCGGGCTCGCGGCCAGCGTCTGCTCTAGCCCTGTCACCGAGACCGGCGCCGCCCAGCGGTTCCGCTCCTTTCTCGCGGCCCGGCTGCACGGCCCGCACTTGAGCCCGGCACAACTCAGCGCCCTCACCTCGGCTGCCGAATGCCTGCTCGCTACCTACCACCGCGCCCTTGATCACGGGGCCCTTGATCACGGGGCCCTGGGCCCAGATGCGGTCGACAGGCGAGCACTGGCACAGAGTGCGGAACAAATCTTCCGCCAGTCCCCCCGACCCGACACCATTACCACGTTGATGGAAGCGTTGGTGGCTTACCGGCGTGACCTCTTAGCGTTGGAGCTCAGCGCCAGGCGCATGGACATCCTCGACGTCTGCGAACGCGAAGTGCTCCTTGCCCTTCGCACTGCCGAGGCCGGGGCTACGGCGCGCACCATTGACAGCCTGCAGTCTTCGCTTCGCAACGAGTACTACGTGAGCATGGGCCTCGTTGGTCTGCGCGTTGGTCAACGCGGCCTTCGCGACGAGGGGATGCGTCCTTTGTCCTTGGACTGGCTTGAGGGCACTCAAGCCAGGTCTGCCTGCCTGGGCCTGTGGACCGCACCCGGTTCGGGAGAGCTGAGGCTCGTAAGCTTCTACGGTCCCCCGTGTACTGCTACGCAGGCGCCTGGGCATGTGGTACCCGAAGAGCGGTTCCCGCCAGTCGACGTGCTTGCTCGTGAACCGGACGACGTCTTGTTTGTCCTGCCCGTGCGCACGTCCGAGCACGACTGGGGGATGCTCGCGGTAGCCGGACCGGCCGAAACGGCAGCAAAAACCGGCCGGGATGCCTATTTCCAATGGGCGGCGCTTTTGGGTATAGCACTCGACCACGACGCCGTGGTCGAGTCGCTAAAGCGCCAGCGCGAAGATCTTGCCGAGGCATACCGGCGACAGCGGGAGCTCGTTGCCGAAGTCACGGCGTCAGAGGAGCGTTACGCGCTCGCGGCCCGTGCTGCCAACGACGGGTTATGGGACTGGGACCTGGTCAAGGGCACGGTTTACTACTCGCCGCGCTGGCAATCGATGCTTGGTTACCCCGACGGCGAGATCGGCCCCTCGCCAAGCGAGTGGCTCGACCGTGCTCATCCCGATGATTCTTCGCGCTTGCGGAAACTCGTCGAGGAGTGTCGCGCCGGCCGGCAAAGCTGCCTGCAAACAGAGCACCGCATCCGGGCTAAAGACGGGTCGTACCGGTGGGCCCTGTGCCGTGCGGCAACGGTCAATGCCAATGACGGTCGTCCCATCAGGATGGTGGGCTCGCTGACTGATATCACCGAACAAAAGCAACTGGAGAACCGCCTCCTCCAGGCTGCCCTCTACGACTCCCTAACTGGCCTTCCGAACCGCTCCCTGTTCATGGACCGCATGGCACAAGCGTTCGGCCGCGCGAAGCGCCAGCCGAGTCACCGCTTTTGCGTGCTATTCGTCGACCTTGACGGGTTCAAGGTGGTCAACGACACACTTGGCCACCTATTTGGGGACCTGTTGCTTGTGAAAGTAGCTGAACGCATAACAGCCCATCTGCGAGAGAGTGACACGGCAGTGCGCTTTGGCGGTGATGAGTTCGCCGTCCTCCTCGACGGCCTGACAGGCCCGGACCATGTGGACATGGTGGCGAGACGGTTGGAAGAGACCCTCGGGCAGCCGTACGAGATCGAAGGCAAAGTCGCCGTGGTGACGGCGACTGTCGGAGCCGCCCAGAGCTGCCTGCAGTACCAGGACGCGCAGGCCCTCATCAGAGAGGCCGATGCCGCCATGTACCGGGCGAAAGCGGCCAAACGCAACTTGTCGCCGGCCCCGGGTAGCTTCGCCCCCACCTAGTTCCCACAGCTCCGTCCACAGGTGGGCCGGCCGCAAAGCACAGGTTTCTCCCCTGGCACCTCACAGGGACATGACCGTACCGTTAGGACCATGGGCTATGAGGTGACGCTGAAGGGCGAGCACGTGGAACTGGTCAGGGGTGCGGATGCCTACGTCCAGGAAGGGCCACTTACGACATTTTTCCAGGGCCGCGATGGGCGTACCGTGCTCGACGCCTGGGCCCGCCGTCTGGCGAGCTTTCGCACTGCCGACATTGTGGCTGTGCGCTGGGCACCCGAAGCGACCGAGCTAAGGCGGGCCGTCTAGGCGTGGAGCGGTCCGGCGCCGCTCACGCACCGGGCACTGGGATCGGCCCTCCCTCGTCGTCAAGGGCGTGCCAGCCGTAGGCGGCGCTGGCCACCAGCGCCACGCCGCCCAAGGCGAAGGCTGTGCGCGCTCCCCCGGCACCGCCCAGCAGGGTCGCCACGATCCCCACCAAGAGGCTGGTGAGGGGGAGCATCCCGGGTAGCGCCATCGTCCATGCCCCCATGACCCTTCCCCGGAAGGCGGGTGCCGTTCGGACTTGGACCAGGGCGTTGGCGAGGGCGATGAACCAGATGGACAGGAAGCCGGCCACTGCCATTCCCAGGTACATCATCCCCAACGAGGGAGAAAGTGCGGTGAGCACGACTTCTAGGCCGGTCAGCAAGCAAAGGAGGCGCACAAGCCGCCCCGCGGGCAGCGTCGTCTCAGATCCGGCCAACGCCGCCCCGAACAGGGCGCCCGCACCGAAGCACGCCATCATCGCGCCAAAAGCGCCCGGTCCAGAATGGAAAGCTCTTGTGGCCATAAGCGGCAACGTGCTCCCCATGTTGAAAAGCATCCCGCCCGCGACGGCCATGAGGATACAGCTTCGCACTGCAGGAAAGCCCCACGCGTAGGCGAGCCCCTCGCGCACATGGCCGGGCAGGCGTTCAGCCGGTACCACATGGGTACTGGCCCAACCCCGTCTACGCAACAGGACAAGGACAACGGCTAACGGTGGCAGGAAAGTTGCCGCGTTGGCCACGAAACAAACACCCACGCCTACGGTAACGAGAAGGACGCCTCCCAAAGAAGGACCGAGCACACGGGAGGTATTTATGACCACCTCGTTCAGCGACACGGCATTGGTGGCTCGCCCGTCTCCGACTAGGTCCAGTACGAAGACTTGCCGCGCGGGCGCGTCCACGGTGCCCACCAGTCCCGACGCGAAGGCGAACACGAACACCACCCATACTGGGGCGTTGTGGGTGAGTACCAATGCGCCCAGCCCAAGGCTCAGGCAAAAAAATGACGATTGCGTGACGACGAGGACGTGACGCCGGTCAAAGCGGTCCACGAGCGACCCGGCGTATGCCCCACCCAAAAGAGATGGTGCGAAGGTGACCGTGGCTGTGAGCGCCAGCAGCAGAGCGCTCCCGGTGAGCCTCAAGACCAGCCAGGACTGGGCCACACCCTGGGTCATGTTCCCTGAGGCGGATAGCACTTGCGCCGAAAACCACCATCTGAAAGAACGGACCTTCAGTACTTGACCTGTACCGGCGAACCGCCGTGAGCTCCTCCCCCTCGACATGCCGCTCAAGTGGAGGCCACCTCGCCATGACTGATCGCCGGGCTGCGCGTCCTCGGACCGGTTTGGTCCCGCCTGGGGCGCTTCAAGGAGCTCAGTGGGCTGTCTTGGGCCGATACCGGAAAAATCACCACCGCCGTCTTGCATAAAAGCCCAGGTTACCAGCATGGTGCCCAGCGGGGTGTTAGACTACGCCTGATCTAACGAAGGAGACGTAATGCCTGACCTCCGTCAAAACCAACGTCGAGCCCTCATGGCTTTGGAATGCGCCGACGGACTGACCAGAGCCCAGCTCGCCCGCCAACTGGGGTTGCCCAAGGCGACTGTCGCCGGCCTCATCGCCTCGCTCACTGAGCTAGGCCTGGTCGTTGAGACAGCCCCTTCCGGCCCGAACAACGGCCGCCGGCCCGTCGGCCGCCCGGCTAAGGCTCTGTACCTCTCCGGTCCCGCCCCTGTGGTAGGGACCGTCGTCTATTCCGGGGGCATCCTCACCGCCGCCATCGTGTCCTATTCCGGTGTCCTCCACGCCAGCCAAAGCGAGATTGTCGGCGCAAGGGATTTCGATCTGTCCCTACTCAGCCAGGCCGAAGAACTGCTGGGCAAAGCAGTGGCCACCACGGGACGGCGAACGGGGCGCATGGCCACGGTCGTTCTCGGAGTACCTGCACCCGTGTTCGCACCGTCGGGGCCGACGTTCTACCCCCCGAGCGGGGACGGCTCTGGCGCCATCGCCGGCCCGGGGCCCGCTGGGCACTCGTACATCCGTCTCCTGGCTGGGGACGTGGCCGAGCGGTTCGCATCCCGTTTCGGGGCTACTGCACTGGTTGAGAACGACGCCAACTTGGGAGCGTTAGGTGAGGCTGTGTTCGGCGCCGGTCGCGACTGCGAGAGCTTCCTGTACCTCAAGCTGGCACGCGGCGTCGGGGCGGGTCTGGTTGTCGGGGGGAAACTGCACAGGGGGGCTACGGGCTTCGCCGGGGAACTGGGCCATATTCACGTGCGTGATGACGGCCCCGTCTGCGCCTGCGGCGGGAGGGGTTGCCTCCACGGGATGCTCGGCGATTCCTTGGTACAAACGGTGCAGGCGGCCTACGACCGGACGATCAACTTCCGGGACATCCTCGACTTGGCATCCGCGGGCGAGCCCGGCCCCCAACGAGCCCTCGCGGATGTAGGGCGGATCGTCGGGCGCCCTCTGGCCGACTTCGTCACCCTTTTCAACCCGGCAGCGATAATTGTTGACGGGAGCTTTGCAGATGCGGCCAGTTTCGTCGTCGACGGCATCTGGGAGTCGCTGCAGCGGTACGCTGCGCCCGTTGCAGCCCGCGCCGTTACGGTGATGGCCGGGGCCCTCGGCGACGACGCCGACGTGCTCGGCGCAACTGCACTTGCTCGCGCCACCGCCACCGCCCCCGCCTCCGTGCCACCAAAGCTCCGCCAAAGGGCATAGCACCACTCGTGGGACCGCCCCACCTTGGCGGGCGAGCCAAGCCGGGGCGGCCTCCAATCATCCTTTCGGCATGAATTGACCGGCACGTAGCCGAATTCGCCGTACCTGGCCCCGAAAAAGGACAACCAAGAAAGCTAACCGTACATTTCCTGCGCCAGGCTTCCGTTAGTAGGACCGAATCCTTTGGGTTAGGCGCCTTAAGACGGCACCCAGCGACCTTCCTGTACCCGGGCGCCCCTGCAGCCGAGGCGCCCGGTCGCCGGGATGTGCCGAGTGAGTGGGATGTGCCGAATGGGACTACGGCTGGCGCCGCCTACTCACAGAAGAAGCCCCGCAGGCCGTTTACCTGCGGGAATACGTCGGGCGGGCGGGACTTGAACCCGCGACCCCCAGACCCCCAGTCTGGTGCGCTACCAAACTGCGCCACCGCCCGGTGGTGCGAGCCACGAGGCTACCAGGCGTTCAGCACTGGGATGCAAGCCAGCTGGAGACGACCGCCGCCAGCTCACCTCGTCGATGGTCGTGGTGCACCTCATGCCGGCAGCCCGCGAAGCTGACAAGAGCCGAGCTGGCGTTCGACATGGCCGCCTCCAGCCTGCGGCTCGCCGCTGGGGGCACCAGGGTGTCGTCCTCTCCATGGAGCAGGAGGACCGGGACCCGGATTTTCTCCCCCGCTGCCAGCGCCAGACGTCCGGCATCGTGCATCAATAGGGCCGCACGCACCGGCGTCCTCGGCGGCACCAGCGGATCGGCACCGTACGCTGCCTGCTCGTGTAGCTGGCTGGAAATAGTCGACGGGGCTACCCGGGCCACCGGGGCCAAGGGCCACACGGCGCCAACGAGCCGAGCCAGGCCCACCTGGAAAGCGGGACGGGTGGCTACGTGGACAGCCGGCGCCGACAGGACCAATCCCCGCAGAGCGGGCACTGCTATGCCCGGGAAGGCGCCGGTAGTCGCAGCCGCCGCCAGAGCCCCACCCATGGAGTGACCGTAGACGAAGGCCTCCGACGCCCCTTCAGCCTGCAACGACGCGCTAAAAAATGCATCTACATCGCCTAGGGCCTCTCCGAGGTCGCCAGCGTCCCCGGGCCTGCCTTGCGAGCGGCCGTGGCCTGGCAGGTCGATGGACCGCACTGTGAAGCCGTCGCCGGCCAGGCTGCCTGCCAGCTCGTCGTACCGGCGGCAATGCTCGCCAAAGCCGTGCAGCAACAACACGGGCGGCCGACCCTTAGCCCGTTGCCCGTGCCCCTGCTCGGCTCTCCATGTACACGTGTAAGCGTCGGTACCCGACGGGAGGCGCAGGCGCCCTTCTATGGGTCTTGGTGAGCCATAGTTCCCGCTCACCTCACGTCACCTCTGTCCTCCAAAACTGCTGGCGCGTTCAAAGGTGCTTCGGCAGCCACTCGGCCAGCCAGTAGATGCGGTAAACCATGTAAACCGTGACCCCGACGATCAGGAGCTTGAAATGCCAGGGGGCCCGCCGGGTACGTGCACCGAGAGGGGAGCTGGCGTTGGCTCCCACAGATGACGACACGGGATCGTCCTGGGAGCTGGCCTCGTCCTGGGAGTTGGGCCGTTCGGCGCCAGTCCCCGCCAGCGTGCCGACAGCGCCCTGCAGGGAGCGTCCGCAACGAGGGCATTTAGAGCCGGGGCGGAGCTCGGGCGGGTTCCAGAACTTGCTGCAGTCGTCACACCAGGGCAAAGGGTTGCTGTACCTCCTACGACCAGGCTAGGCCCTGGCCGCCGTTGGGCTCAGGACCACCAGAGGCAGCAGGGGGGCGTGGGGCCCGCTCAAGTGTGGGCGCTGACCAAGTGGCCGTCAGGCTGGCCAGAAGTAATGTCATTACATGTCGACGCCGTCGGGGCCTGGCTCTGGTCAGGTGGCGGGCTTGGCCACATCCCTGTTAGCGGCTGGGACAAGCGGAGTCGAATCCGTCCTGGCTCAGCCGTGGTTGGCTGCTGTCGGCCTCATCTGCGCCATCGCCGCCTTCGTATGGGCCCGTGCGGCAGCACGCTTGGCCAGGGCTGCAGCGCGGATCGAACAGGAAACCCTCAGCTCCGGCACCAGCAGCGAGGCGGCGCGCCTGGCCCGCACCGCCTACACCAAGGACATGCACGCAGCGGTGCTTTACTCCGTTGTCGCCGCTGGTTTGGTCCTCGCGTCCTTTTCGCGGTCCCCCTGGTACGAAGTGCTGCTTATTACGATCTCCGTTCCGGCCGTTTTTTCTCTCCGCTTCGCGCCCCGGTTCCTCGCGGAGGCTCGTCTGGCCGAGCAGCGCTCCCGCCTGGAGCGGCGCGCAGAGGAGGTCTTGGCCCAAGAAGAGCTGGCACCCAGGGCATGGGCAGCGCGGTTGGCGCCCGAGACGCTGCCCGCCTACGAGGGCTTCGAAATCGGGTGGGTGTACGAGCCCGGCACCGGCATGATGGCCGGCGACTTCTACGACGTCTTCCCGACGGGCACGAACCGGCTGGCGGTAGTCATCGGCGACGTCGCCGGTCATGGGCTGGAACCTTCCATAACAGCGTTCCAGGTCAAGCACGTACTGCGTATCTTTTTGCGCCAGTACCGCGACCCTGCCCAGGCTTTGGAGGAGCTGAACAAGACGCTGTCAACGCTGGGGCGTCCCGAGGACATGGTTTCGGTGTCGATCCTCATATTCGACACTGAGGCGGGGACGCTCAGGCACGCATCCGCAGGCCACCCGCCGGCTTTGGTGTGGCATAGGGGCGAGGTAAACGCCCTAACCGCGACCGGCCCCCTGCTCGCCCTAGACCCGCGTGCCGGGTACTTCTCCAGGGATCTGCCCTTGGACGTGGGCGACCTCGCGGTTCTCTACACCGACGGCCTCACCGAGGCCCGCAGCAATGGGCAGCTTTTCGGTGAAGAGCGCGTTGTCCATGTCGTACGACGGGATCCTGGCCAGGAAACGGCCATCATCTGCAAAAGCCTCCTAGAGGCGGCGAGAGACTTCTCGTCTCCTTTGCTCGACGACGTCGCCATAGTGGCAATACGTCGCGTCTGACACGCCAGCGCCGACCGATCAGTCCGCGCGCCGCCTCGATCTCAGCTTGAGAGGCGTAGGCCCAAAATTGAACTTGTCGCGGATACAACGCTCCAGGTAGCGAAGGTAGGTGGGCGGGAGGGCCTTCGTGGTGAAGAGGGTGAACGTTGGGGGGTCGGTGGCGCCCTGGGTGGCGTATAGCACCCGCGCCCCGTGTGGGGCGGGGTGCGCGGACTGCGCCGCCGACAGCACGTGGTTTAGGGCCGCCGTCGGGATCCGCTTTTGGTACGCCTCCCGGGCGTTCGCCAATGCAGTGTAAAGCCGGTGCACGTTACGGCCCGACTTTGCGCTTATCTCCAGTGCCGGGGCGTACCCTATAAACCCGAGCATGTCCGCCACGTCCGTACGCACGACATCCTTTGCCTCGACATCGAGGAGATCCCATTTGTTAAGGACCACGACCACTGGGTTGCCCGCAGCATCGACCCGCTCAGCGAGGCGCTGGTCCTGTTTGGTCACGCCTTCAGAGGCATCGATGACCAGTAGGGTCAAGTTGGCGCGGTCTATGGCCTGCAACGAGCGCACCATGGAGTAGTACTCGGCGCCCTCGGCTTCCTTGGCGCGCCGCCGCATACCAGCGGTATCGACGAAACGGACACGGCCCTCAGGGGTGCTTACTACCGTGTCGATTGTGTCGCGCGTGGTCCCCGGCATGTCGTGGACAATTGACCGCTCGTCACCGATCAGCCGGTTGAACAGCGTCGATTTGCCGACATTCGGCCGTCCCACGATGGCCACAGAAATCTCGTCCGCTCCGTCCGCTCCGTCCGCTCCGGTGCCATGATCTCCCCCTCGGCCTTGCGCCTCCGGGTCGGTGCCGTCATCAGCCACGTCCTCACCCGGCGTACCGGCGCTCTCCGGAAGTTGCTGCACAAGTGCATCCAGGAGGTCACCGGTACCGCGGCCATGGAGCGCCGAAACCGGCCACGGTTCGGTAAAACCGAGCCTGGCGAACTCCCAGATAGCAGGCTCGCGTAGTTCGTTGTCGACTTTGTTGACTGCGAGCACCACCGGACGCTCTGAGCGCAGCAACAGGCGCGCTACCTGCGCGTCCTCCTCAGTCGGACCGACCGTCCCGTCTACCACGAAGAGCACGACATCTGCTTCACGCACAGCCCGCTGCGCCTGGGCAGAGACAAGCTTGTCAATGGTCAAGCCACCTGCCTGCCAGCCCCCGGTGTCGACTATGGAGAACTCCCGACCCGCCCATTCAGCGTCGAGGACTTTGCGGTCCCGCGTGACCCCCGGCTTCTCCTCGACGATGGCCTCCCGGCGCCCGACTATGCGGTTGACAAGGGTCGACTTGCCCACGTTGGGGCGCCCAACAACGGCGACAGCAGGTTTCACAGCGCAGCCCCAATCCCAGTGACGGGTACTCCATTGGCCGGTACTCCAATGGCCGGGACTCCGAGGATGGCCTTTCTCAGCGAGGAACCGTCAGCGGGCACGACCTCCACAGCCCGCGGCAGGTCGCCTACCGAGGTCCCGTCCAGGAACCGGCCGCCGGACAGGCAACTGTCGGGCAGCAGGTACCGGCGCCCCTCCGGCAGCCCGGCAAGTACTCGCGAAATGTCGCTGCCCGTAAGAAGGCCGGCGACAGAAATATTGCCGCCGAAGTAGTCGTTGCGAACGGCGACAACTTCCAGGTCGCGCTCGGAGGCCAATGGGGCCAGAAGTGGGGCAAGGACCTGGTAACCGTACTCGCCAGTGAGCACCGTGACCCCGGCGTCTCGGCGGGGCAAGAGCACCACTCGCTGGGCTGTTGCCGTGCGTTCGGCCCGGTAGCCGAGCGCCGGCGCACCTTCGACGCTGCGGAAAAAGCCGCTTGGGCCGCGTTCGCCGAGCTCCTGGTCCAAGTCACGCCCGTGAAAAGCGGCCTCGAACGCTCGGGCCATCCCGATGCCGTTGTCGTGCTGCGCCACAGCCCCGTACGTGTCAAGGGCAGGAAATGGCCGGCCTGCAACGAGGTAGTACTCGTCGCCGGCATAAACGAGGCGCCGCCCAAGGCACGACCCGAAGATCTGCTGCCATTCGTCCACGAGCTCGACGACGGCAACAGCCTCGTCCACGGTATGTGGGCGCATAGCCTGCTCGTGGTTGAAGCGGCTGACGCCCAGAGGGACGCAAGCGAGCGAGCTCAGTTCGGGATAATCCTCTAGCACGCCGGCAAAGGTGCTCTCGAGTACCGGCCCGTCGTTGACACCGGGACAGACGACCACCTGGCCGTGTACTTCTATGC
>DASSZK010000009.1:0-7529 GCA_035702845.1 Acidimicrobiales bacterium | reverse complement strand
TGGGCAACTTGATGAGCACGATCTGGCGCTCATCGATCACCTTGCGCCAGTCGACGGAGTTGGCGCGCTGCCCAACGATGTTGCGGACGATCGGCCGCCCGGCGAACAGCGCCTCCAGCCGGGCGACCAGCGGACCCACCAGCGTGTCCTGCCGCGTCGGCTTGAGCAAGCTGAAGCGCCGCCAGAAGGAGCGCACCGTCGGGTCAGTGACGCGCGCGACGATGCGGGCGCGCACCACCTCGTCGGTGAGGAGGTCGTACATATCTACCAGCGTCGTGTTCGGGGTGTCCAAGAGGGCGAGTACCGCATTGCGCAGGTACCGTGGTAAGCCAACTTGGCTGCCGGTCTCAGGCCACAACAGCTCAAAGATGTGGACGATGCGGTCGACGGCGGCAGTGCGCTCCTCGGGCGTCACCAGCTGGCCGAGCGCTAGGACGTTGGCCGCAAACGGCCAGTCAACGTCCGTCAAATCGAGCACGAAAGTCTTCTGCAGCGCCCAGTCCGGCAACTGCGCGATGCAGTCGTCGATGGTGTCAAGATGCGGGTCGGCCACGGCGACGGCGTACCCTTGCTGGACCAGCTGGTAGACGATGTACTGGACTAGCGCACTCTTGCCTGACCCCTGGACACCGTTGATGGTGAACCCGGAGTGTAAGTCGAGGGTGGGGACGAGAAACTCGTCCCCCGTAACGGGGTGGTACCCCAGGTTGATGTGCGTCGCCACGAGCTGCTGTTGCTCGTCGGGGCTCATCGCCTCCAGGCGCGCACGCGAGTAGAATCCCATGATCCTGCTCCCTTAGAAGAACATCCGGTCGCTGCCACGGCTGGCCGCGCCGTTGGGGGCCTGATCGTCATCGTCTTCGCGCAGGGCGACGGGCATCCGGTTGTAGCCCTGGCTGCGGCGGTAGTGGTAGTAGATCAGCCCGAAGAACACCGCGTCGCCGAGGCAGATGAACCCGAGCATCGGGAACTGCATGACGACGAACGCGAACAGCGCCAGGGCGCTGAACAGGATGGTGCCGGAGAGGGAACGGGTCTGAAGTAGCTGCAGCATGCGGCCTCCTGGAAATCCGCTGGTTAAGCAACCGAGCGGCATGCGAGATAGTATACGTCCCGCCAAATGGGGCGTACGCTTGGTGCGCGGAGGCGCTGCCTGGAAGAGGAGGAGGGGGGAGGCGCAGCCACGGGTAGGGAACTTGTCCCTACCGGATATACCGCTGTGGCGCTCTGGTGACGCCGATGCGGCTGCGACGGGCGCGTCCGGTGGTGCGACGAAGGCACAACCAACCCCTGCCTCGTCCAGACGCGCGTTTGCGCGCACGGGACGACGGCCGAGTCGAACGGTCGCAGTGACCTGACGGAGTTCGCTGAGGCTCCGTGGCCTGCGACGAGCGGGGGCGGCTCCCGTGATCGATGTGACATCGAAGGGTAAGCGCGTCCACCGTGTTACCTTCGCCGTCCATTATTCCCCGGACGACGGTGGGGAAGGCTCCGAGCCGGACCTCTGCATTTAAAGAGGGTTGTGCTCGGTTCCTGGGGGCGTGTGTGATCCCGGTGACTCCGCCGATACGGGCGGGAGTGGGTCACTGCCCCGCGCTTCTGCACGTAGCGTGCCTATTCCGCACGGCCACGGCCCGGTGTGACTACGCGTGGCTACGGGTGGCTTAGTCCACAAGACGGCGGACGGGCGTGAGTGCTAGTGGTGAAGACAAAGCACGAGCAGTCGCGCACGAAGTGGGCGCGAAGGTGGTACTGTGGGGCCGCTCGTCCCGCGGGCTGGAGGGGGTATGGGGGCTAGGATGGTCTCGTATTGGGCGTCGTCCTGCACGTCGTCCTGGGCGTCGTCCTACACTGTCGTGACCTATGGGCACGAGGATCCACGGGTCATGAACGCCCGCCTGGTGGGCGCGCCTGTGGCCGCGATCAGAGTTCACGCTTGATCATCTTTGCACGGCTTCCGCTTGCCACCTGCCTGTGCAGGGCAGGCTCGCTTGGTTATTGTCGCAGGGCATGGCGACAGGTGGCTGCCGGGTCCTACCGGGGTGCCACCCAAGAAGCGTGGTCGTGCTGCAATGCTAGCCCTGTTCGGCAGCGGACGCTCGTTGGTTAGCAGCACGCACCCGGTCTGCTCTCGCCAGGAGATAGAGCGCGGCGCGTGCGACCTCAAGCGGGCGATATGCCACTAAGCCGTGATAACCCATTTTGCGGGCAACGATCATCCGAATGTAAGGGCTCTTAGAAAACAGATGGTCGCGAAGGTATGCTTCTCGCTCCTTCACAGAAGGTAGGTACGGGGATCCGCGGTGGTCGGGGCGCTGCATGGGAATGATGCTGTCTGGCCGGGACAGTTGATCACGTGCACCATTCACAATCACGATAGGCATGGTGAGCTCCCCGGCGCACGGGTTTTGCACGATCATACCTTTGACTTCAGCTGACAGTCGCTCGAGGTAAGGGAGAACGCCGCCCGCTAAGTGGACTTGCCTGCCAATTTCGGTCAGCCCTTCTCGAATATAGCGCCAATTGGCTGCTTGTAGTTCAGCGGTAGCGCTTCTGGAATGAGCCGGATAGTCCGCTAAGATCGATGAGTCAACGTTCTCCTTGACGTAGGACAGCATAAAGCTGCCAAGGCGCCGTGTCTCGAGACCCATGGAGTTGACCAGCACCAACCCGATAACGTCTGGCATCTGGGCGGCAATGTACATGGCTGCCCAGCCACCTTGCGATTGGCCGACAAGAATCCGTCGAGGCGCTGGAATAGTATCAATGAACGCCTTCGCGGCCTGGGCTTCCCGTTGCGCGACATAGGCTGCGGTCCGCTCGGTATAGGTGTCAATTGCATACACGACACTGCCGGAAGCATCAGCAAACGCCTGACCGACGGCCATGGTTGGTGTTGCTGCTTCGGTATATCCCCAGCCTGGCAGGAGAAAGATAGCCGTTTCATGAGCGAGCGGTTCGCCACTCCCAGATTCGTCGCGCGGCTGAAAACGCATCCATGACACCCGCACGCGCGCGCCGTCAACGACGGACTCACTCGCGCCCGTTGCTGTTTTCCCGGGCTCACGTACCTCTTCGTTGGTCGTCACGTCGGGTTGTGCGATGTGTGCCTCAGCCATAACTCACCATTCCGCTGCTTGAAATTCAGTCGTTCGACCATTACCGCCCACACTGTAGCATAGTAGTCTGGCGACCGCCATTCTGAGGGAGGCATGCTCCGTTAGCTAGTGGGCTCACGACTCGATCTACCCCGCTCTGGATTGTCTCCGCTTCGGGTCACAGGTCGCGCTTGGTGAAGAACGCCTCGTATTCCGGATGGAGCGAAGCAAAGTACTCTCGAATTAGCCGATGGACAAATTCGTAGCCACCACCACTACGTCGTAGGAATGCCCGATCTTTCGCTTCGTCCAGAAATCGCACGTAGAACAATGGCGCATCACCCTCAATCGCCATAGATACCCGGAGAAAGCAGTACTTGATGTAATCACCGAGGCCGACCCCGAACCCAACGACCAGCCCGCATACGAACCCGACCCCTAATCCAAACACCACGCCGTAGGCGAAGCCAATGGCAATCCCAGTAACCCCGCCACACAGCATGCCAAAGGCTATCCCATAGTTTCTCGTTCGTATCATGCCGCTGTTGACACGTACATAGCCGGCATCGCGCAGCGCTTGCGACGTAGAATTAGCCAGGTCGAGGACCGAGCCGAAGGCGAATCCGATTCCCAAGCCGATAAGAAAGCCAACCACCAGGCTGGGGATAGCGCCGTATACCGGATAGACAGCGTAGCCCATGATGAATCCCACGGCAAAGCCACTGATATCGATCTTGCGTCTGTGCGGTAACGGGATGCTACCTAAACTGCCGAACAGCCCTCCGATGATGCCCAAGACTGCTCCCACGGCAACGCCTATAGCTAACCCATATACAAGGCCCACCGCAATGCCAAATACGCTGCCATAGATAAGCGTGACGAAGATGGTGCCTGAGTCCACTTTAAGTCTGTCCCTTAGTCCAATCGATCCCATGCCCTTGCCACCCAGTGCACCGAAGAAGCTGCCAAATAGGAAGCTGGCTATGCCAACGATCAAGGCGACATTGAGACCATAGACCCAATAGCCGACGGAGCCGAATAAGGCACCGTCAAAAAGACCAAAGATCACGATGATGGTGATCAGGAACGCCGCCCAGTTCTTCAGCAACCGCGGTTGGAGCGTTTCAACATAAAAGCGAACGTCGTTGTGCGCATTGAGCACGTTGGCGAGCCAAGAAAGCCAGCGCAGTGTGTCATCCATCTTGTAGCGGCTACGCCGATGGCGGTACTCGCGGGTCAGTTGTATCTTGACATAGCGTTCGAAAAACGTTCGTTGTCGTTGCTCGAACGTGTTCTCAGTAGTGGTCTGCTGCAGGAGGATGGAAGGCGCTGACACGTGCTGCAGGGTTAGCGCCATGAGGCTGAGCATCAGCGGTGTCTGCGCCAACTCAGAAAGCCCCTCGTCATGAGCAAGGGCGTTTCTCAACCCTTCAAGTTGCGGATTCGCGAGATAGTGCGCAATTTGCTCGGGCGAAAGCGGTTCAATGAGCACGACTCGCTGAACGGCCAGCGCTTGAGCATGGGGTTTGTAATCCTCTAGGCGGCAGCAGACAATGATGGCGGGGCGGATGCCACTTATCGGCCGGTACGCATTTATAGCACGAATACAGTCGCCAACCAACGGGGCCGGTACTTCATCAAGGCCATCGAGCAGCGGCTGCACCAGCCCCGATGCTACCCAGACTGACGCCAGTTGCTCTGGCACAAAATACGGCGGACGGTTGAGCTGGGCGACCATCCACTCGGCAAGTGGTTTGCGGCGCTGCGCCCACGTTGAGAGGTTGAAGAGCACCGGAATGGGCGCTGCGCCATCGTTCAGGGCGCGCGAAACCAGTGCCTGGGCACATTGGAGCAGCGCAAGTGTCTTGCCGGCTCCAGGGTCACCCAAAATCAGAAGGCTCTCGTTTGCGCTCGCAAGGTCCTCTATGGTGGGTTCGCTTGGGCGTACATTGGCCGCTTGCGCAAAGTAGGGCTGTGTGAACTGACGGGACTCGTACGGCACAAGCTCTGGCATATCCCGCGTACGAATGGCAATCATTGATTCGCCATGGAGCGATTCGTCTATTTGCCGCTGGACTAAGTGCTGCATCGTATTGAGCATGGACTGGCGAGCTCGCACTTGTCCAACGCTGTTGGGATCCGCTAAGACCGCCTCGCGGTTGTAAATGATCTGGAATTGGCGTCCAAGGATCATTGAAATGAGCGCGGCTAACCCAACGGCGCTTGCGGGAACAGGGTACTGGCGCATGAGTTGCACAAGATAGAAGGTTTGCCACAGGCGGGGGTCAAGCGCAGAGGGACCCTTAGTAACGACTGAAGTGATGATATTGACAGGAATGGAACTCACCGCGCCGATTCCAAGAATGTAGAATACGATAAATAGCCGGTGAATTGTCTTCGGTGGTCGACGAGACATTATCCACCTCTCCTCGTATAGAGTGGTTCTCGGTCAGGAACTGGCGGCAGCTCGCAGTAGAACACCTGCCAGGCGCATCATAGCACAGGCTGCTGCCGGGCAGTATGGGTGTCAAGAGACACTGGAAATCGAGAAGGCTTGCTGCCTTTGACTGGTTATACTCTCACTCAAGGTCTGCCACCAAACCGGGGAAAATTCACTGAAGTTTGTTGGCTCCGCAGGCTGCCCCCGACGGCGGAGATGGTCGGTGGTGAGGTGGGATCGGTTAGGGGTGAAATAGTCCCATTTGCCACGGACGACTGACGCGCTCACTGGAGGATCACGCCGTCGTCCATCTCGGGGTGACCGGCGCGGCCCGCTTACTCTTCACCCAGGCTAAGCAGTCGCTCGACTTGCTGAAGTGGGCCTGCCTCGTGCGTGACCAGGTCGACGCTCTGCCCAGCTTGGCCAGTGCTGCCGCGTGATCCTAGCCGGGGCAGCGGTGCGGACGGCAGATCGGGTCGCCCGCCAGACCCGAACCTGGTGTTCGAGCTGCAATGAGGCATCTCCCTACTGATTCTTATGCCACTGTCTCAAATGTGAGACAAGTCGTAGAAATTACAGCGATACCAGTGAGAGCGGGCTACTCGACGCACGCCTGGGGCAAACGGCGGTGACGCCGGAGGGCGCGCGATCGGTCCAGCGGTGGCCGATAGATCACGCAGCTACATGGCAAAACGACGACCTTGGTAGTCCCTCAAGGCGCCACCACCAAGTGAAAGAATCCATGCAGCGCCGGCACTACGTCTGTCAGCGTCAGCAAACCGACTACTCCCAGGGCTTCGCGGTGTATGTCCCCAGCGGGTCGGGACTAACGCCTGCCCAGGCCCAGCGCTACGACAATAAGGACATCTCGGTCACGGGCACGATTACCTCCTACCGCGGCGCACCCCAAATCATGGTCAGTGACCCCTCGCAGGTGCAGTTAGCATCTTCGTGGGAATCGTGGGTGCTGGCTGGCAGTGTATTAGTCGCGTTGGTATGGCTGCACAGGGGCGCGCGCGCCAGACATCCCGCGGCTCCGTATGGACAGCAACAGGATGCAGCCTCGGTAGCGTCTAGCGAACGTCCCGTCACGCCTGCGAGCATTCCAGCAACTCCTAAGCCCGCACCAGTGCCCATAATCAACCGCCCGGACCTGGACCAACGCTACGGACCGGCCCTGCACACTGTGCATCAGGCGGGTATGGCGTCAGCTGCGCTCTTGCAACGCCGTTTGCACGTATCTTACGCGACGGCGGCGTACCTCATGCAGCGCATGGAAGACGAGGGGCTCGTCGGTCCTGCGGACAGAGATCGGCCCCGGCAGGTTTATAGAGCGAAGCTGAGGCGGGCGATAGATGCCCTGTCTGACGGTGATGCCCATGGCGAGGCCGCAGTTTGATGCGCTTTCGCAGGTGTTAGCGCAGACTGCATGAGTCCGAGCCACCCATGTGTACCACCTGCCACCCACCATTACTCGTTGCCGCGAGCGTGAACAGGCGCGTATTGCCACCGGCCACCGTCGCCGATGAGGCAGTGGTACAGACCACATAGGCAATGCAGGCGCTGAGATGGGTGGCGTTCGGGCGCTCGACCGCGATGCCGGTAACGCCAATGAGCAGGTGGCGGCCGGCAAAGGGTGCCGTATTGTCGTAGTAGACCTGTACCGCCGAAACAATCTGCCGCGTGGTGGGTGTGGGCTGTGGCGTCGGCGTCGGGCTGGGTTGAGGTGGCGGCGGTTGACTGGCGACGGGCGGTGGCTGGTATGACGTGCTCCCCGGCTTTTAGGCCACGGGAGAGGTTAGGATCGAGCGGTGTTTGACTCCTGAGACTGGTCCGCGAGCCAGTCGGCATTGAACTCGACCGGGGTGCGGTAGCCCAGCCGACTATGTGGTCGCTCTTCATTGTACTCGCGCCGGAAGCGCTCGATCTGGATGCGCTCGATCTGGATGCGCGCTTCGGCGACCGAGGCGAAGGCTTGCATGTTCAAGCAC
>DASSZK010000403.1:0-9682 GCA_035702845.1 Acidimicrobiales bacterium | reverse complement strand
CCCGTTACCAACCTGACGGAGGTCCTTGCCCGCGAGCATCTTGGCCGCGATGTTCGAAACCGGCACCGCACCTGCGGCCAGGGCTACGGTAATCGCGACGGCAGGACGGACGAGGGGGCCAATGTCTGTCCCGGGCGACGTCGAGCGCACCGCACGGCACCATAGCGCGCCTGGCGGACTGCGACGTAGGGCGCTTTGTGCCCTATTCTGAAACCCAGTACGCACCCGGGCGATTAAGGAGATGCATGAAGCCGCTACTGGTTGTCTTGGCCGTCGCGTGCTTCTTAGGCGTCGCCGTCCACTTCGCCCGTAGTGCCATTGCCCGCGCCCGCTCGGTAGAGCGCCATCGCCAAGCTCTGGACATCCTCGCTGGTATCACCTCGTCGCAGGCGACGACTACCGGTGTGCGCCCGGCCACCGAGCATCCCGACACCCAAGGTCAGCAGGCGCATGTGCGCCTCCTGGCGCCCGGCTCCGAGACCGAGAACGCCCTACCCCCGCCCCGCCCCTTCGCCAGGACATCTGGGCGCAGCTCGCCCTTCCGCCGGCCGTCCCAACGTCCGGGGTTCGCAGCAACCGCGGTGGTACCCCCGGACTCCCTCGTAAGGCCAGGGCAGGCGCGCCGCTTGGTGAGGGCTGGTGCGGACGGCCCCGGGCCCGAGGCGCGCCCGACTCGCGTGCTCCCCGTCGTCGCTCCCCCGCCTCCACCTTCCGGTCCTTCCCGGTCCCCTGCGGGCGACACGCTTCCCCGACGCACCGACCGCCCAATCGCCGGCAGCCCAATCGCGCCAGGCACGCCTCAGGTGGACGGCGAGGCGCCGGAGCAGGGCCGTCCCCATGTCTTTTACTTTGACGATGTGCCAGGAACCGCCTCCAGCGCCGCGCCGGCACTGGTTGCGCGGCCCGGCTCCGAGGACGTAGAACCTCCTCCAACCGTCGCGCTCGGCGATGAGGCTGTAGAGGATCCGGTCACCGAGCCGGTCCGGGCGGTCTCACCCCCGCGCTACGTCCCCGTAAACCGTGCACAGGCTCCCAGTCAAACAGGCGACCCAGCAGAGGGCGCCGGCGAAGCGCTCATCACGGAGGAGGCCGCCCCCTCAGGCCCGGCGGCGTCCACCGCGCCCGCACCCGGCCCAGCAAAAGCGGGCCCAGCGGCCACGGCGCGTCGGCCTCAGCGAGTGCTTGCCCTGGCTGCAGCATCAACGGCCTTGGTGGGTGCGGCCATCGGGATATCAGTCCTTGCCGGCGGTGGCGGTGGGGCTTCACCCTCGGCCTCAGGACCTCCTTCCCGACCGCCAACCTCCGCGCCGACCCGTAGTGTGCCGTCAACAACGGCATCCTCTCCTCCTGCCAGCACCACCACCACGCCGCCGGCCCGGCCCGCCTCGCTGGTTTCGGCGACGGCAGGCAGCGCGACCTACCAGCTGCGCTCCCCACATGCTTCGATCGTCGTAAAAGCGAGCGGGCCTTGCTGGATCGAGGTAAAGGCTGGCAGCCCCCAGGGACAGGTGGTCTACGAAGGCACTCTTGCTGCCGGCCAGACCTCTTCTGTCACCGGCCCAGCGTGGATCCGCCTCGGCGACCCTCCCAACGCGAGTGTGGCCGTGAACGGTACTCGCATGCATGTCCCGGGGTCGGAGGCAGCCGTCCCGATCGACCTGCAGTTCACCGTGGGCTGAGCATCGCCAAAGCCAGGGGCGGGCCAGACCTACCGGTCCTGCGCCGCCACCACGGCGTCCCAGGTAGGCAGAAGCACTCGCGCAGCCCTGGCCTCGTCCACACGCCCTACCGGGGTGCTGGTCGGGACACCTTCACCTGCCGGGCCTTGGCGCCCCACTACGACAAGTGCTTCGGCGAGGGCGGCGAGCGTCTCGGGGCTCTCAGTCTCTGTCGGCTCGATCATCAGCGCCTCGGGCACCACCAGGGGGAAGTACACCGTCGGCGAGTGAAAGCCCTCATCCAGCAATCTCTTGGCGACGTCCAGGGCTCGGGTGCCCTCAGCAAGCCCAGGTGCGTGCTTGGTCGACACCACGACTTCGTGCATCGGAGGGCGGTCAAATGGCGTAGTGAAGGTCCCTTTGAGCCGGGATGCAAGCCAATTAGCATTGAGAACGGCGGCCTGGGAGACACGCTCGAGCCCCTCGGCCCCATTGGCCAGTATGTACGCCCATGCCCGTGCCAAGGCGAGGGAATTACCGTGCCACCCGTGCACCCGCCCTATGGAAGCTTCCGGATCCTTCCAGGCGTAGCTGCCGTCTTCGCACCTGGTCGGGACAGGGCCCGGGAGGAACTTCGCCAGGGGTTCCGTAACGGCCACGGGGCCGGCTCCAGGCCCTCCTCCTCCGTGAGGCACGCCAAATGTCTTGTGCAGGTTGAGGTGGACGATGTCGAACCCCATGTCCCCCGGGCGCGTGACGCCCAAAATGGCGTTCAAATTGGCCCCGTCGTAATAGAGCAAGCCACCGTCGGCGTGCACTAAGCGTGCGATCTCTGCGATGTGCTCTTCGAACAGGCCCAGAGTGTTGGGATTGGTGAGCATTATCCCCGCAACATCGCCGTCGAGGTGACGGGCAACAACTTCGGGGCTCACCAGACCGTGCTCGTCCGAGGGCAGGCTCACGGCTTGGTACCCGGCCAGCGACACTGAAGCGGGGTTCGTACCGTGGGCCGAGTCCGGGATTAGTACCTTGTGCCGCAGGTCGCCTCGCTGTGCGTGCCAGGCTCGCATAAGGAGCAGGCCGGTAAGCTCACCGGCAGCGCCCGCCGCGGGCTGAAGCGTGGCTGCCTGCATGCCCGTGACCCGGCACAGGGCGTCCGATAAAGCCCAGAACAATTCCAGCCAGCCCTGCGCCTGAGCGGCGGGCGCGCCAGGGTGCACGGAACGCAAACCTTCCAGCGCGGCCGCCTCCTCGCACACTTTGGGGTTGTACTTCATCGTGCACGAACCGAGTGGGTACGAACCGAGGTCGACGGAGTACTGGCGATGGGACAGTCGGGTGACATGGCCGACGAGGTCGCGCTCGGACACTTCGACAACGGGGACTGGCTCCGGGCGCAGTTCCTCCGGCGGCACGAGTTCCGCCGCGGACCACTCGGGTACCGCGGTAGCCCTGAAGGTGGCGCAACGACGCCCCGGCACAGAGAACTCGAAGATCGCCGGCTCCGTGCCGCCTCCCATCAACGGGGCTGACGCGGCGCGCCCACCCGGTGCTTTGAGGACAGGGCTCTGGTCCTGATGGGGGTTCATTTTCAAGAGATAACCTTCTCCAGAGCCGAGCAATACGCATCGAGCTGTTCGCGTGTCCTACGTTCGGTCACCGCGACCAGCAGGCCCCGGCGCCCCTCGCATTGGACAGTCAAGCCGGCGAGGAAGCCTTCCTCCGCCATGCGCTCTATAGCCAGCTCCGGTTCGACCGGTAAAGCAAAGGCTGCCTCACGCAGTACGGGCGCACCTGCTAGAGGTTCGATACCAGGCACGCCAAGCAGGGCTTCCCGGAGGTACCGGGTACCTCGGGCGCAGCGGGTCGCCAGCTCACGAAGACCCATGGTCCCCAACCAGGAAAGCTGGACCATGGCAGCGATCGCTACCAGTGTCTGGTTGGTGCAGATGTTCGAAGACGCCTTTTCTCGCCTTATGTCCTGCTCCCTGGCCCGAAGTGTCGTGACATAGGCCGGCCGGCCCGCCACGTCCACGGTTTTGCCCACCAAACGTCCGGGGAGGCGGCGTAGGTACTTGTCCGCAATAGCGAACATGCCAAGGTACGGGCCGCCAAAACTGAGCGGCGTCCCTAGCGGTTGCCCCTCGGCAATCGCTACATCCGCACCCTGCTCCCCGGGGGTGCGCAACAAGCCAGAAGCCACTGGGTCAAAAATTCCGACCAACAAGGCGTCATTCGCGTCGGCGACAGCTCGGGCCCGGGGCCACGGGTCGATGCAGCCGAAATAGTTGGGATTGGCGCTGACGATCGCAGCCGGAGCTTCAAGTCTCGCCCCCTCGCCCGGCGCTGCGTGCCAGTTGGTCACCCCGTCACGCGTGGGGATCTCGATGATCTGCAGGTCGCGTCCGGCGCTCAAGGTACGCAGGCACTCCACCCAATGGGGATTGGTCCCGGCGCTCACCCAGACTGTCGAGCGCCCCGTCGCCGCAACAGCGACGTTGACCGCCTCAACCAGCGCTGTCGCCCCGTCGTAGACAGAGGCGTTGGCTACCGGTAACCCAGCCAAGCGGCCCACGAGCGTCTGGTACTCGAACAGCGCCTGGAGAACCCCCTGCGCCACCTCGGGCTGGTAGGGCGTGTACGCCGTTACGAACTCCGAACGCCCAGCAAGTGCACGGGTAACGGAGGAGATGTCATGGTCGTAGGCGCCGCCGCCGGCGAAGCACACAAGTTCCCGATTAGAGCGGGCCAGCGCCGACATCGTGTCAGCCACTTCATGCTCTGCCAACCCCTCGGGAAGATCGAGGCCACCGGCTAGGCGCAGCACTTCAGGCACGGCACCGAACAGTTCGTCGATGCTCGCCATGCCGATGTCAGCGAGCATGCGCGAGAAATCCTCGTCTGTGTGGGGAACGTACCCGGCCACAGCTACCGGGCCTCTGCACGGGTGGGCCGCCGCCGCTCGATAAACGGGAGGGGGCACAGCTGCGCGCTAATGCGTCGCCCGCGGGCATCGACGCCAACCTCAGGGGGCGCTCCGTCAGCAAAGGGGTCAATGTCATTTGTCAAATAGCACAGACCTATCCCGCGTTGCAGCACTGGCGAATAATTCCCACTCGTGAGCGGGGCATGGTGCTCGCCGACCTCGGCTAGGTAGCCCTGGCGAAATGGTTGACGGCTGTCGCCGACCAAGCCGTACAAGCGCTTGGTGCCACCGGGTGGTTGTTTACGCAGCCCATCGAGGCCGGCAAAGCCACCTGGCTTGTCCCACGCCACCACCCAACCCAGGCCGGCGTCCAACGGCGTCGTCCCCGGGCCCAGCTCGTGGCCGTACAAGGGCAGGGCAGCCTCCAGGCGCAACGTGTCCCTGGCCCCCAGGCCGGCGGGGACTGCGCCGGCGAGCACGAGTGCATCCAGCAAACGCCGCGCGGGGCCCGGGGCGATGGCACACTCGACACCGTCCTCTCCGGTGTAGCCAGTGCCGGCTACTACGACGGGCGTGCCTTCCCACTGCAGTTCTTGCACATGTGAACGCCGAACTCCCGCTGCTTGCGGAAAAACCCGGCGCAGCAAGTCCCGGGCGGCGGGCCCCTGCACCGCAAGCACAGCCCGGTCGGTTGTCGCGTCCACCCCTCCTATGGCGCTGCGCACGCGTTCGGTATTAGACGCGTTGGGCATAACATCGAAGCGGTCAGGTCGGGCCCACCACACGATGATGTCGTCGAGGACCGAGCCGTCCGCATCCAGCAACTGGGTGTACTGCGTGCGTCCCGGCGCTATCCGCCCCAGATCGTTGCAAAATGCCCGCTGCAACCTGTCGTAAGCTCCTGGGCCCTCGCAGCGCACGGTGCCGAGATGGCTCACGTCAAAAACTGCGGCCGTGTGGCGGCACGCCAGGTGCTCGGCCACCGTGCCGGTACCGTACTCGAGCGGCATCTCCCATCCGCCAAACCCCACCAACTTCGCACCATGCGAGCGGTGCCACTCCGCCAGGGGGCCGCTCCTCAAGGTTCCTGCCACTGGTCCAGCCTATCCTCGGGGGCTACCGCCCCTCTGTGGCGTAGCCCAGCGCCTCATCCCATCGGCCGACGACTCGCAGCGGCGCGTGGACAACCGCCAAGGCGTGCGGCGAGCCGCTGATGGTTTACCTCTCAGCGAGAGGCGGCGGAGGCGGCGGGTGCACCGGCCACAGCGCCCGGCGGCCGCTCAAGCTGTGTGATGGCGGCAGCAACCTCGGAGACGATCTTCTCCAGACCGACAACGATGCTGAGCACTCCCTGGCCACCTCGGAGCAAGTCGAACAGCTCCTGGCCCGAATGGGCGAGGACACTGCGGTCGTCGGCGATCACCAGGCTGGCGCTGGACAAGCTGTCGCCCGACGCCCGCAGGCACTCGATTGCTTTGCGGGTCGAACGCAGCGAAACGCCGGCATCGAGGAGCTGTTTTATAACCTTCAGCTGCAAAAGGTCTGTGTACGAGTAAACCCGCTGGGTCCCACTACCCCTTGCGTCACTTATCGAGGGGCGCAGCAGGTCCGTGCGGGCCCAGTAGTCGAGCTGGCGATAGGTAATACCCACGATGTTGCAGACCTGAGGGCCCCTGTAGCCGTCCACGGCTGACCCTGGGGCCGGCTCCGCCTTGCCGCCCAGCAACTCGTCAGCACCGGGCCGACCGACTTTGCCCGAAGACGGTCGAGGGACCGGCTCTCCCACGCTCTCCAGCCCTTGGGCAGTCATCGTCCCTCCGCACTCGTCACACGATCGTAGTTACACCAGTGTGGCCCACAGGTGGCCTGAGCGCAAGAGGTTACTTGTCGAAATCCTCCGGTCGGATGCCTTCGAGGAACTCATGGAACTGAGCCACCAGTTCGTCACCGTCCGCGCCCTCATCTGGATCATCCCGAGGACTGATGACGATGCCTTCGGCATCGAGGAGTGCTTCCTCGGCGTAGATCGTGGCGCCCGTGCGCACTGCAAGAGCTATGGCATCCGAGGGCCTGGCGCTAACGACATAGTTGGCGCTACCCCGGCGCAGGCGCAGCTCGGCAAAGAACGTCTGCTCTTTGAGCTCGGTGATGACTACATGGTCGAGTACGGTGCCGAGCTCGCTCAAGATGTCGCGCATGAGGTCGTGGGTCATCGGCCGCTTCGTAACGACGCCCTGGAGGGCGCCGGCGATTGATTCGGCCTCTTGGCGCCCGATGTAGATGGGCAGCGTACGGTCCCCGGACGCTTCTTGCAGCAACAGGATCGGGACGTTGGCCGGCAACTCGACTCGGACCGCCGAGAGGTGCATCTCAACCATGCCTGAACGTTACAACGGCCGGCGCACCAGCCGGCAGCCGGCACCACGCGGCGAGGAGGCTCAGCCGGACCGGTGTTCAGCGCAGTTCCGAAAGCGCTGCTCTCAACAAGACGCTCCGTAGCTGCCCACCGAGATGGCAGAGATCCTCGATCGCCTCCGCAGCGGCTTGGCGGGCATCCGGGTTGCGTTGTCGGATCAGAGGCATGATGACCTGCTGCACCAAACCTGCCTCACGCTCGGCCGCGGCCTTGAAGGCGCGGAGGTGTCGCGCCTCGACCCCGTGGTTTGCGTACTCCCCTGCCACCGTGGCGATAACCACGGCCTCTCGGCTGTAGTACGACGTGCCGGCCACGATCCGCGCCGCCACCAACCCGTAGCGTTCGAGGTCGTGCACCGTCGCCGGGTCGACCCCTGCCTCCGCCACCAGCTCTTCGAGCGACAGCTCTTCGTCGTTGTCCACCACCGGTTTGGGGATCCGGCCAGCACTCCCCCGCCGGGACCTTTCCGCGCTGCGGCTGTCGGAGCCCTCTCGATCGAGCCTCTCGCGATTAGGCCGGTCTCGAGTGGGCCCCTCTCGACCAGGCCCCTCTCGACCGGGCCCCTCTCGACCGGGCCCCGGGCGGTCGGCCGTCGGCCGTCCGGTGCCTACCCCGACAGCACCACCGGGACCGGGAGGTTCCAGTCTGGGCCGTCCAAGATGGGGGGCTTTGAGGTGGGGGCTTTCCGCGCTGGAGCTCCCACGATTGGTGCCTTGCTGGCTGGCACCCTGGGCATTGGTGACTTCGCGCCTTTGGCTCTGGGTCGCCCCGGCTCGACTGGGGCCGTCGCCCGCTGCAGGTGCCGGTTTGCCGGGGCCGCCTGAGCCGTGAGCGGGCTCGGCCCGATGGCGCCCGCCGGCCGCAGGAGCCGGTGCAAGGATCATGCCAGCGCTCGCGGAGGGCTCGGTTACGTCCAACAAGTCCGCGGCGGGCATCACGCCTGCACTGGCCCGCTGGCGCTCGGGAACCGTGTGCTCGCTCTCCCACAAGGCGTCACGGTCGTCGGGGGCTTTGGAGGAGGGGGGGCCTTGCCTGCGCACGCCCTCGGCGCTCCACTCGTCGTCTGCTCCCGCGGCACGGGGTGTGGCTCCAGGCTTGAGCTCGGCCGAGGTGCCGTTACTCCCAGGCGTTTGGTCGCCGTACCTCGACAGCGGGGGTGGTGGCGGCTGCCCGTCGCTCCCCTCCAAGAGGTCGGCTTGGCCCTCAAGACGACCCTTAATGACCTTTAACGGCAAAAAGGCGTCCCGTTGCTGGCGCAGCACCCAGCGCAGGCGCTCGATGTCCGCTTCGTAGAACTTGCGGTAGCCCGAAGGGGTCCGCTCGGGGTCCACCAAGCCCTGGCTCTCGAGGAACCGGATCTTCGAAATGGTGACGTCGGGGAACTCCTCTTGCAGGAGCGACAAAACCTCACCGATCGAAAGATGCGAGCGTGCCGTCATGCGCCTACCTGAGCGCTCAATCGGGTGCGCCGGGAGCGCGGGTGGTGCCGGCGCCGGGCGCGAGGAAGAGCAACCGGAACTTGCCTACCTGCACCTCGTCGCCGCCCACAAGCAGGTGGTCCTCGGTCATCATCTGGCGGTTGACGTAGGTGCCGTTCAAGGACCCGACATCGTGCACCCAGAAGCCGCCGTCGCGGTGGCACACCTCGGCGTGGCGCCGCGACACGGTGATGTCATCGAGGAATATGTCGCTGTCGGGGTGCCGGCCGATCGTGACCACAGGGGCATCGTCAGGGGTCAGCACGAACCTCGAGCCCGAGTTCGGTCCGCGGATCACAACCAGGACGGCGCCACCACCGGGCACGCCGTGGACCAGGTCACCGGGATCTAACTGGAAAGGCTCGCCCTGAACGTCGCCGACCACGACAACGGCGGGCAGCGAAGTGGTGTTGGGGTCAGTTCCACTTTGGGACCTCTCGATCCGCGCGCCACAAGAGGAGCAGAAATTCGCACCCTCGGGGTTGCGGTGCCCGCAGCGGTTACAGAACAAGGTCGTCCTTCAGCCCTCGATGAGCGCCTGGTACTGGTCGGCGCCCATCATGGTCTGGTAGGAGCCGGGCGAACTGGCTTCGATCACACAAATCCAGCCCTCTCCGTAGGGGTCTTCATTAACCTTTTGCGGGGCGTCGGCAAGATCCTGGTTGACCTCTACCACCGTCCCATCGACGGGTGCGTACACATCCGAGACCGACTTGGTCGATTCTAGCTCGCACATGGGCTGGCCTGCCGTGACGACGGCCCCCGGCGTAGGAAGCTGCACGAAGACGATATCGCCCAGCGCGTCCTGGGCGTAGTCAGTAATGCCCACCTGTGCCCGGGCACCGTCTAGACGTGCCCACTCGTGGTCAGAGGTGTAACGCAGGTCATCGGGTACGTTCACAACGCCGACGATACCGGCCCGGCACAGCGGCGTGCACCTGGCTTCAGCCCCGCAGGAGGTTGCGCACCTGGCGGGCATAGTCCTGAGCCCGCGCCCGGGCGCCGGCGTCAGTTGGCCCCTCCGCCCACACATGGGTCAGCGCCTCCTCGGGGTCGGGGACGACGAGGCACCAGCCGTCCTCGTGGAGGATCTTGACCCCGTCCACCAGCACCATCCGGCGGTCCCGCCCCATCTCCATCACTGAGCGCATCACCATGCCCTTTTTCTCCCATGGCGTCACTACACCTTCGTGGGCGGTAAAGA